>NZ_AFUG01000035.1:0-113418 GCF_000221545.1 Megasphaera sp. UPII 135-E | reverse complement strand
ACGTAAAAATTTAATGTTTTATTTATCGGATGAAGCGATGCGACAACATAGTACTTCTTTTTCATTACCATTTAATCGTCAAGAATTAGCAGATTATTTATCGGTTGATCGCAGTGCGTTATCTTCTGAACTCAGTAAAATGCAAAAAGAAGGTCTTCTTTCGTATCACAAAGAAGCGTTTACCTTACATAAAATATGGGATACATAAAGACGTAAGATAAACATATCGGCTATCCATATAAGTGGATAGCCGATATGTTTATCTTACGTCGGTTGTTTTTAATGCAAATGCGGTAAAATGTGACCCATTTTTTCTTTTTTTGTTTCTAAATAAAATTTGTCATATTTTTGTGGAGCGATTTCAATGGGAATTCGCTCTGTAATTTCCACACCAAACCCTTCTAAGCCATAAACCTTTTCAGGATTATTAGTGAGTAAGCGTAATTCCGTTTTTTCATTGCTAATATCACCTTTGACTAAGGCAACATGGTGTTCACTTGTTAAGTCGTTGACATAGCCATAAATTTTGTAGGCAGTTAAGCGATAGCTTCACGCACGACATGTTTATCGTGACGACGACGATAATTTTGTAAATCATGAATGGTGATAAATTTTAACTGATATTTTTCCGCTACTTCCCATAGTTGCGGCGTACGCATCATCGTGCCATCGTCAGCCATAATTTCACAGCACACCCCAACTTGTTTGAGACCGGCCAAACGCAATAGATCTACCGTTGCTTCCGTATGACCATTGCGTTCGAGAACGCCACCTTTTTTGGCAATGAGTGGAAAGGTATGTCCTGGACGACGTAGGTCTTCGGGTCGTGTTTTTTCATCAGCGCATGCTCGGGTGGTGAACGCACGTTCTACTGCAGAAACACCTGTTGTCGTTTGGATATGGTCAACGGAAACGGTAAATGCTGTTTCGTGATTATCTGTATTGTGTGCTACCATGGGTGATAATTTGAGTTTTTCTGCATATTCAATACTCATGGGCATGCAAATTAATCCTTTGCCATGAGTGGCCATAAAATTCATATTTTCGGTAGTACAAAATTGCCCCGCACAAATAAGATCCCCCTCGTTTTCCCGATCCGGATCGTCTGTTACAATGATCATGCGACCAGCTCGCAAATCTTCCAGTACTTCTTCAACCGTATTGAATGTTCGTGTTTTTGTCATGATAAAGCCTCCTGGTTTCATATAATTTGTCTATACGTGCAGTTGCGGGCATAAAAAAAACCCCAGCAAATGCTTCGGGGCAAAGAAACAAAAAATAAAATATCTTTTCACCTTCTTCTATCCAGACTATACTGTCGGTTTTGGAATTGCACCAAATCCTGCGCTAACGCGCTCGCGGACTATACCGCCGATCGGGAATTGCACCCTGCCCTGAAGATTCATTTTGTATGACGTTTTTATTATACTCTATCTATGTACTTTTGTCAAGGCGAATGGGCTTAGAGGTGGGAAAAGAAAATGAAAATAGGTCATGACATATGTATCTATATAGTATATGATATATAAAGGAGGTGCAGTATGCAGTACGGAATCATTATGTTATTTATTTTAGCCATTATGGGGGGTTGTATTGCCTATTTAGGAGATAAGATTGGCTCGCGAGTAGGAAAACGGAAAATCAAAATATTTGGATTGCGGCCAAAATATTCATCCATATTGATTACGATTATTACTGGCGTATGTATTGCAGCGATGACACTTTGTGTGTTGGGGATTCTTTCTGAAAATGTGCGGGTGGCCTTATTTGGTATACAACGATTACAGGAACAACGTGATCGGTTAGAAGCCCAAGAAAAAGAATTGGGGAAGATTTTGCAGAATAAAAATCGATTGATTGCAGAATCATCGCGGTTATTAGTTCAGCAAGATCAGCAATTAGAAAGCAAAAATCTGGCTCTTCAGCATACACAAATGGATTTACAACAGGCTAGGCGAGTGCGAGATGAAAAGACAAAACAGTTATTTATTATCCAAAAGGCGTTAAACGAAGCACGGCTACAGGAACAACGAGCCATATATGATAAGGAAAAGGCCAAACAAGAGCTAGTGTCGTTAGAAAAGACGAAACAGCGTATGATGGATACGATTCAATTATTGGATAAGCGGATACAATTTTTGAATGATAGTATGATACACGTACGGGAAGGCACGGTAATGTATCGATTCGGTGAAATTTTGTCTAGTTCGGTTATTTCGGGCGGGGGTAATGAATTGCAGGCAAAACAGCGTCTTAGTGAGGCTATTCAAGAAACGAATATACGGATTAGCAAGCAAATGGGTATACAAGATAAAAACGCAGTTTTAGTATATATTTCACCGACGGAGTTTAATGGTGCCGTAAAAGCATTGCAAGGAGCTGGTTCGAAACCGCTTTTGGTACGTGTTGCCGCCGCAGGAAATATCATTTTAGGTGAACCGGCGTTGGTACATGTGCAATTATATGACCATATTAAAATGTATAGAAAAGGTGAGGTTGTATATACGTATCGCCTTACCCCGGAAATGATTACGGGTAATGCCGAGTTACAAGTGATGCGTATATTGCGTAAGGTCAATGAAACGGCACGTCAGCGAGGTGTGCTTCCCGATCCACTGACAGGAAATATAGGGGTCCTTTCGGCAGCGGATATGTTTAAGGCCATTTCATTGTTGCAACAATATCAAGATAGAACGATCGAAGTAAAGGCAATTTGCCGAGAAACGACGTATACGGAAGGACCATTAAATATTTCCTTGCAAATTACACCGGTTATATAAGGAGGGATAGGGATGATTGTAGCAATTGATCCGGGCTCAGAAAAAACGGGTATCGCTATCCTGCGTCGGGACGGGACACTCGTAGAAAAACATATCATTCCGTCCGCTTCTTTGGCAGCGGTATTAACGAACTTACAAGTGAAATATGGATTTACGCATATTGCTATGGGCGATGGGACGTGCCATAAACATTTGCAAGGGGTTGTTGCGGCATGGCTGGCGAAACAGATAAAGACGATTGCCTATGCATTAGTTGATGAAAAGAATACGACTGTCGAAGGAAGGCGGTTATATTTTCGTATGACCCCACGGCGAGGATGGCGGCGAGTGGTACCACTTTGTTTGCAGTTCCCTCCCGTGCCAGTAGATGATTTTGTCGCCTGGATTATTGGCCAAAGGTATATTCAACAACAGGGAGAGAACGTATGATTTCTTATATAGTGCGGATTATTGGTTTAGCTGTGGGAGCACTTATTTATACCTTAGGATTAGACATTTTTCTCGTACCCAATCAGGTTATTGATGGAGGCATCGTAGGCGTTTCCCTTATGGTAGCACAGGTTACGGGACTTAGTTTCAGTGTGTTTATTATTTTGTTTAATATTCCCTTTTTTATTCTGGGGTATAAGAAAATTGGTAGTTTATTTACAGTATTATCGCTTATATCTGTTATTAGCTTATCCTTTTGGAATAAAATATTACATATGGCTCACTTGACGCCTGTTACGTATGATCCCTTTTTATCGACTGTTTTTGGGGGCATCATTATTGGGGTAGGTGTCGGTTTGATTATTCGTTGGGGGGGGCTCATTAGATGGAACGGAAATTTTAGCCATTATTGCCGATAAAAAGATTCCCTTTTCTGTGGGGGAAGTAATCATGTTTTTTAACCTATTTATTTTAGGCATTTCAGGCTTTGTCTTTTCTTGGGATAGTGCAATGTATTCGTTGATTGCGTATTTTATTGCATATAAAATGATTGATGTCGTTGCCAATGGTTTGGATGAAATGAAAGGGGTTTTAATTGTGACGACACAACATGATGAAGTATCACATTATTTGTTGCATCGGCTGGGACGGGCTGTTACCTTGTTACATGGGGAAGGTGCATATATGCGGCAATCAACAAAAGTATTATATTGTGTCGTATCCCGGTTAGAAGTAATGACGATTAAAGAGGCGGTACATCAAGTTGATGAACAGGCGTTTATTTCCATTTTTGATATTCGTGAAGCTCATGGGGGACTATTTAAAAAAGACGATCGAGCCATGTTTAATATGAATTTTTATAAAAAATAATTGACAGAAAGAACATCTTTGATATTATATAAAAAAAGGAATACATATATGTGTTATTAGTATGAATGGAGGATTATAAGATGAAACAATTGCAATTTAACATTGAAGATGTATGTGGTACCTTATCAGAAAATAAAGATGGTTGGCGTAAACAATTAACGTATATTAGCTGGAATAATCGTGCACCTAAATTTGATTTGCGTGCATGGGATCCCGAGTATCAAGCGATGACTAAAGGGATTACGTTGACAAAGGATGAAATTATAGAGTTACGGGATATTTTAAATAAATTAGATGTAGATAAGTATTAAGGGAGTTAAAAAGTATGCTATGTCACAGTTGTGTAAGAATGCATACTTTTTTTGCTATGTATAAAACTTGCAAAATAGATAAAATCATTATATAATCTCTAGTTGTATGTACTATTAGTACTTGGTCATAATAAAGGTGATAAGAGATGGGTCGTATAGTGAGACAAAAACGGCATGAGTTATTAAAAAAACGAATTGAAGATAATCCATTCATCAATGATGAAGAGCTAGCGGAATTATTTTCCGTGAGTGTGGCAACAATTCGTTTAGATCGCTTGGCCTTAGGTATTCCGGAAATGCGGATTCGCATTAAAGAAAAGGCACAGGCACTACCTATGCGACAATCGGCTGGTGAAGTTGGCGAAGTTGTCGAATGCACAGTAGGAGAGCGGGCGATTTCTATTTTAACCGCGACGGTCGATATGGTAGATGAAGCGCATATTGTACGTTCACAGGTATTGTATGCACAGGCGAATGCCTTGGCTCGGCATGTATTGCATTTACCCGTTATTATTACGTCTGTTGCTAATATGAAGTACAAACAGCCAGTTACAGCTGGCGATACACTGGTGGCAATGGCTGAAGTGATTCGTCAACGAGAAAATAAATATTATGTTTGGGTTAAAACACGCAAGAATGGAAAAGAAGTTTTTCGTACAAAGTTTATTATTGAATCATTAGAATAATGGAGTTGCTTTACATGAAGATTGCTGTAGATGCCATGGGTGGTGATTATGCACCAGAGGAAACCGTTTTAGGTGCTATTGACGCTGTTCAGACAGATGATATTGAAGTTGTTTTGGTCGGCGATGAAACACGGTTACGTGCTTTATTAAAAGAATATGGAGCGGCTCAACAGAGTCGAATATCCATTGTACATGCGAGTGAAGTCATAGAAATGCACGAACACCCGGCACAGGCGATTCGTAAGAAAAAGGATGCATCAATTTTAGTAGCTACGCGGTTAGTTAAAGAAGGCCGCTGCGATGCGGTTGTTGCACCGGGGAGTACAGGTGCGGCGGTGAGTGCTGCTTTACTTGGGTTAGGGCGTATTAAGGGAATTGAACGACCTTGTATTGCGACTCCCCTTCCGTCTAAAAAGGGAATTACGGTGTTGCTGGATTCAGGAGCAAATGCGAATAGCAAACCTAAGCATTTACTAGAAGGTGCAATTATGGGTGCTCATTATGCGAAATATATTTTGGGTATTGCCGATCCGCTTGTCGGATTGTTAAATATAGGTGAAGAAGCATCTAAGGGAAATGATTTGTGTCAACGTACCTATCCTTTGCTAGAACATTTAAAGACCATTTCTTTTTATGGAAATGTAGAGGGACGAGATATTCCCAATGGCACGGTCGATGTGGTCGTTTGTGATGGTTTTGTCGGCAATGTTATTTTGAAATTTGGCGAAGGAATGGCTTTGTTTATTATCAAATTAGTAAAAGATGCGATTCGTCATGGCGGTTGGTTGGCTAAATTGGGGGCATTAGCAGTATACCCCGCTTTAAAAAGCTTGAAAAAGCGATTGGATTTTACGGAATATGGTGGGGCTCCTTTACTGGGGGTGAATGGCAGTTTTATTATTTGTCATGGCAGTTCTAAAGCTAAGGCGATAAAAAATGCGATTCGCATTGCCAGTGAATTTGTGGAAAAAGATGTAGTAGGCCATATTCGTAAAAGTATCGAGGAGGAACAAGTTGAACAATACAATGAACAATAAGGCTATATATGCAGGGGTATTAGGCACAGGGCATTATGCGCCTGAAAAGGTGTTGACCAATGCTGACTTGGAAAAAATGGTAGATACCTCCGATGAATGGATACAATCTCGGACAGGAATTTGTCAACGACATATTGCGGCGGATGATATGAATACATCTGATATGAGTACGATTGCGGCAAAGCAGGCACTAGAAATGGCAGGACTTCAAGCTACCGATATTGATTTGATTATCGTTTGCACCTTAACTGCGGATATGACGATTCCATCGACCGCATGCATTGTCCAGAAAAATTTAGGTGCTACAAAGGCCGCTGTATTTGATTTATACGCGGCATGCTCGGGTTTTGCTTATGGGGCGATCACGGCTACGCAATTTATTGAAAATGGTATGTACCGCCACGTATTGGTTATTGGTGCAGAAATTTTAAGTCGTGTCTTGAATTATAGCGACCGCAATACGTGTGTGCTGTTTGGAGACGGTGCTGGCGCGGCTGTCTTTGGACCGGTTGAAAAAGGATATGGCGTGTTGGGGGTAGACATGGGAGCTGATGGCAATGGCGGAGAATATTTATGTATTCCTTCTAGTGGCGTAGCTTTATTACCAACGGATGAAAATCGTCAAAAAGGCTTGACTTATGTTCATATGAACGGTAAGGAAGTATATAAATTTGCTGTTAAGGTCATGGGACAAACGGCGGTAAATGCATTAAATCGAGCTGGTCTTTCTTATGAAGATATTGATTTAATGGTACCGCATCAAGCCAATATTCGTATTATTCAATCGGCGGCAAAACGGTTGCATTTACCGATGGAAAAAGTATTTGTTAATATCCAAAAGTATGCGAATACATCGGGGGCTTCCATTCCGATTGCACTGGATGAAGCCAATCGACAAGGACGTATGAAAAAAGGAGATATTATCGTTATTGCCGGATTTGGTGCAGGACTTACCTGGGGTGGTCTAGTCATGAAATGGGCAATATAGAAAAGGGAGTGAATAGATGATGAAAAAGGCTTTTGTTTTTCCTGGTCAAGGAGCACAAAAAGTGGGTATGGTAAAAGATTTGTACGATCAATATGCAATGGTCCGTGAAGTCTTTGAAGAAGCGGATGATGCGTTAGGTTTTTCCCTTACGAAATTATGCTTTGAAGGTCCTGATGAAGAATTAATGAAAACCTATCATACGCAACCTGCTATTTTAACTGCTAGTGTCGCTTGCTATCGTATATTAGTAGCGGAAGGTATCAAACCAGATATAGTAGCTGGTCATAGTTTGGGGGAATATTCGGCGTTAGTAGCAGCCCAAGTTATGTCCTTTGCCGATGCCGTACGTACCGTACGGTTGCGGGGGCAATTCATGCAAGAGGCGGTTCCCTTAGGCGAAGGTGCTATGGCAGCCATTATGGGCCTTGATGATGAACGCATTGCGGCGATTTGTGCAGACATTTCATCGGTGGGCGGTGTGGTTGAACCGGTAAATTATAATTGCCCAGGCCAATTGGTTATTGCCGGTAGTACGAAGGCTGTGCAACAGGCAACGGAAGAACTTAAAAAGGCGGGAGCAAAACGGGCCGTTATGCTCCATGTTAGTGCACCCTTCCATAGTTCGCTCATGCAACCAGCGGCGAAACGATTGGGGGAAGTGTTACATGATCTTACGTTGCAACAAGCAACGATTCCCGTTGTCTTGAATGTTACGGGACAGCCTGAAACAGATGCGGCAGCGATTAAAGAAGCGTTAGTCAAACAGGCGGCTAGTCCTGTGTTATGGATCACTTGCACGCAGACGATGAAAAATATGGGGGCAGATGTATTGGTCGAAGTTGGACCAGGCAAAACGCTTTGTGGATTTACACGGAAAATAGATCGGTCACTACACTGTGAACATGTAGATGATGTGACATCATTAGAAGAAACGTTAACTTTTTTTCAGGGAGGAAATTAAGATGAATATAACGGAAAAGACAGCCATTGTTACGGGAGGTTCTCGTGGTATTGGACGTGCCATTGCCGTTGAATTAGCAAAAGCTGGCGTGCAAGTTGCTATTATATATGCGGGAAATACGGCGGCAGCAGAAGAAACCTTAGCGTTAGTAAAAGCACAGGGTGTTCAAGGAATGATGATACAATGTGACGTAGCCGATGGAGCGGCCGTAGAAGCGATGGTAAAAGAAGTGAAAGATACGTTTGGCTCCATTGACATATTGGTGAATAATGCAGGTATTACGAGGGATACCTTGCTGATGCGGATGAAAGAAACGGAATGGCAAGAAGTATTGGATACCAATTTGACGGGTGTATTTCATTGTACACGTCAAGTTAGCAAGTTGATGATCAAGCAGCGTCATGGTATTATCATTAATTTGACATCTATCGTTGGGCTTGTGGGAAATGCAGGACAAGCTAATTATAGTGCCGCAAAAGCGGGAGTTATTGGTTTTACTAAAGCCGTAGCAAAAGAATTAGCATCGCGGAATATTCGCGTTAATGCAATTGCACCCGGTTTTATTGAAACGGATATGACGGCCGTTTTAAGTGATACGGCGAAAGAAGATATTTTAAAGACGATTCCTATGGGACGCATGGCGAAACCGGAAGAAGTAGCTACGGTAGCGGCCTTTTTGGCATCAGAAGAAGCAAAGTACATGACAGGCCAAGTTTTACATGTAGACGGTGGCATGATTATGTAATATAATACAAAGGCATATTATATTGAAAGGGGGTGAATGATACATGAGCGGAGAAAATACATTTGAAAAAGTAAAAAGCATCGTAGTAGAACAATTAGGTGTGGATGAAAAAGAAGTAAAACTTGATGCTGCTTTTATTGATGATTTAGGCGCGGATTCTTTGGATATCGTTGAATTAATCATGGCTTTTGAAGAAGAATTCAATATCGAAATCCCTGATGACGTTGCAGAAAAAATTAAGACGGTACAGGATACGGTGGATTACATCGAAAAAGAAAAAAAGCGTAAGTTGACGATGAGAACCAGAGGGAAACCCGGTGGTTTCCCTTCTGGTATCTTGAATGGA
This sequence comes from Megasphaera sp. UPII 135-E, assembly GCF_000221545.1. Taxonomy (NCBI): domain Bacteria; kingdom Bacillati; phylum Bacillota; class Negativicutes; order Veillonellales; family Veillonellaceae; genus Megasphaera; species Megasphaera sp. UPII 135-E. The sequence goes on along the minus strand of NZ_AFUG01000035.1, from coordinate 104,265 downwards.
GGAAAAAACGGTGAAGCTGCCAGAACTAAAAATAGGTAAGCTCATAGCAAAAGTGCCAATTATTCAAGGTGGTATGGCGATACGGTTGTCGACGGCTCGATTAGCCGCAGCTGTTGCAAATGAAGGTGGCATTGGTTTAATTGCGGCGTCGGGAATGCCTTTTGATGAATTACGGCATGAAATTCGATTGGCAAGAAAATTAACTCCTCATGGAGGAATTATTGGTATTAATGTTATGGTTGCAGCAAGACAATTTAAAGAATTAGTTGCTGTTGCTATTGAAGAAGGAATCGATCTAGTTGTTGCTGGGGCAGGTTTTTCACGCGATATGTTTTTGTGGGGAAAAGAAAGTGGAACACCTATTGTTCCCATTGTTTCAACAGCAAAGCTAGCTAAAATATCCCAAACCCTGGGTGCTTCGGCTATTATTGTAGAGGGGTCAGAAGCAGGCGGGCATCTGGGAACGAATCGACCGAGTCGAGATATTGTGCCAGAAGTACGGGCAGCAGTTGATTTACCCGTTATTGGTGCAGGCGGCGTTTTATCTGGCGCCGATGTAGTAACGATGTTAAAGTTGGGAGCCAATGGCGTGCAAATGGGAAGCCGTTTTGCCGCTAGTGTCGAATCTAATGCATCGGATGAATTAAAAAAAGTATACTTACGGGCCAATAAGCCGGAAGATTTTGTTTTGGTGCATAGCCCCGTAGGGTTACCAGGACAAGCTATTCGGACACCCTTTTCTGAACGTATTATGATAGATAAGGCACCACGTCCTGAACACTGTGATGTTTGTCTAAAAAAATGTAGTCATAAATATTGTATTATTCGTGCGTTATCAAGGGCACAACAAGGCGATGTGGAAACGGGTTTGGTCTTTTCTGGACGATGTATGCAATATATTCACGATATTTTGCCAGTAAAAGAAATCTTTGCGAATATTACCCGTGAAGCAGCGGCAATTTCAGAATAATCGTGTTCATAAAAAAATGAGGTGAAAAGGTTGGAAAAACGAGTTGTAATTACCGGGCTGGGTGTTATTTCTCCAGTTGGTATAGGGAAGGACGTATTTTGGCAGGCCTTACTGGATGGTAAGAATGGTATTAAGAAAATTACGCATTTTGATGCAACCGAGTATACGGCACAAATTGCAGGGGAAGTTACCGATTTTGATCCAACGGTGTATGGGATTGATAAAAAAGAAGCACGTCATATGGATTTATCGACACAGTATGCTGTGTGTGCCTCGAAGATGGCTTTAGATGATTCTACATTAAATTTAGATGACGAAGATAGAGATCGTATCGGAACGGTTATTGGTACGGGTATTGGCGGCATTGAAACACTTCATAACTTGTATAAAGGGTTGTTTGCTAAAGGTCCCGGGCGAGTTAATCCTTTCTCTGTACCTAAGATGATTGGCAATATGGCATCGGGACAGGTATCTATTACGTTTGGTTTACAAGGCAATTGCCTAAGTGTAGTTACTGCTTGTGCAACTGGAACCAATTCTATCGGCGAAGCGTTTCGTAAAATTCAACGGGGTGAGTTAGATGTAGTCGTAGCAGGTGGTACGGAAGCGGCTATTTCTCCTGCGTCCGTAGCCGGCTTTGCTGCTATGAAGGCGTTAAGCACGTGTAATGATGATCCGGAACACGCTTCCCGTCCTTTTGATAAAGATCGTAATGGTTTTGTTATGGGTGAAGGATCGGGAATTGTTATTTTAGAAGAATTAGAACATGCGGTAAAACGGGGTGCACATATTTATTGTGAAGTTGCTGGTTATGGAAGCAATGCCGATGCATATCATATTACAGCACCAGCACCAGAAGGAATACAGCAGTCGAAGTGCGTAGAATTGGCTTTGCGTGATGCAAATGTCACACCACAGGAAGTGGATTATGTCAATGCCCATGGTACGTCCACTCGTTTAAATGATTTAAATGAATCAAAGGCGGTAGCACGAGTTTTTGGTGAAAATTGTAAGCATCTTTTGATGAGTTCAACGAAGTCCATGACAGGACACTTGTTAGGGGCTGCCGGTGCAGTTGAAGCGATTGCTTGTGCGATGACGATTGAAACGGGGAAGGTTCATCCGACTCGTAACTTTGTTGAACCGGAAGATGAATTAAAAGAATTAGGCTTGAATTATGTACCACAAACATTTGTTGAAAAAAATGTGCGTGTAGCTATTTCCAATTCCTTTGGTTTTGGGGGGCATAATGCGACACTTCTATTTAAAAAGTACGAATAAAGCGGCATGATGATACGTATGGATGCACGAAGAAAAGCACAATTAGACGAATTTCTTGCTCGTATACAGGTGAGCTCTTTTGACCAATGGCACTTGTTAGATGCAGCATTGACGCATTCTTCATATGCAAATGAGCATCAATGCGGGCATGAATATTGTAATGAACGCTTAGAGTTTTTAGGCGATGCGATTTTAGATATGGTGGTAGGCGAATACCTCTTTTTGCATTATCCGCATATGATGGAAGGGGATCTGTCTAAGGCACGAGCAAGTGTGGTTAGTGAAGCTCCGTTAGCAGATGTATGCAGAGATTTAAATATGGGGCAATACATGTTATTAGGGCATGGCGAGATTAAGTCAGGTGGAAAATTTCGGCACAGTATATTAGCAGATGCCTTTGAAGCGGTTGTCGGGGCATTGTATTTGGGCGGCTCTTATGAGATGGCTCGTACATTCATCTTAACGCAATTGCAACCTTATTTGCAGCGTATTCAAAATGGCCATTATGGTAGGGATTATAAAACGCAATTTCAAGAGTATATTCAGCAAGATGGCGAGCATAATATTACGTATGTACTCTGTGCTGAAACAGGACCTGATCACAATAAAACATTTACGATGCAAGTTTGCGTAGATGGGAGTATACGTGGTGTAGGTTCTGGAAAAAGTAAAAAAGAAGCGGAACAATGTGCTGCGCAAGCTGCATTACAGAAAGTATATGTTAAGGAGTAGAGATGTGGCTTTTGTCACATCTCTTTTTTTAGGAAATACCATGAAAACATCAATTATCCCCGTTTTTATTCCGCACATTGGCTGTCCGTATCGTTGTGTGTTTTGTAACCAATGGAAGATTACGGGACGACAAGGCCTACCGACATCAGCAGATGTAGCGGCACAAATAAAAGCATATATAACTGAAAATACACGAGATCGCCATTGGGAAGTGGCGTTTTATGGCGGAAGCTTTACGGCTATTCCCGTGGCTATACAAGAGGCGTTATTGACCCCGGCTAAACGAGCGTTGGAGGCGGGGAAAATTCAAGGAATTCGTTGTTCGACTCGACCTGATTGCATCGATGAAACGGTGTTGCAACGATTACTTGCATTTGGTGTCGATACGGTTGAATTAGGAGTTCAATCTTTGGATGATTATGTGTTACGTTTAGCGAAACGCGGTCATACGGCAAATGACGTAGAAAGAGCAACGACTAAACTGAAAGCATGGGGGATTCGCGTAGGACATCAGTTTATGCCAGGATTACCGGGCGAAACCGTAGCAAGCTTGCAGTATACCGTGGCACAAGCATGTGCGTTACACTGTGATTTTGCCCGCATTTATCCAGTTGTCGTCATTGCAGGAACGGAACTAGCTATATCCTATCAAAAAGGAACCTATACGCCCTTATCTATTGCCGAAGGAATTCGGCGAGGTGCTTACATGAAACAAAAATTATTACAAGCTCGTATTCCCGTGATACGAACGGGTCTGCAAGCAACGGATGCGTTGAGTGATACCACGCAAGTGTTAGGGGGAGCGTATACACCGGCGATGGGAGAATTAATTGATACTTATCGTTATCGACGGCAATTAATGGCCGTATTAGCACGATTACCACAAGGAGAAAAAATAACGATTTCTTATCATCGTACAGATACGTCACGGGTCCGAGGATATCGAAATCTTACCGTAAAGTTTTGTCAATGGCGATATGCTCTGGATATAGAATGGCATGAAAGAGAAGATCTTCCGCCGACGTGTGTGTCTGTACAAACGAGTAAGCGTGAATATATGCTCTATATGGATGCGGGGAGTATCTGAGAAGGTACTTGTTTTCTCCTTATAGAGAGCCGGGAAAAAAACAATGCCCGAAGATGGAGGCAGCGTTGTTTACGGCAGGAAAAGAAGGCTGTGCATAGAGACTAACTATACATTCATTTTTTGTATATGATATAATACAACTATTATGACTAGGTAGGAATTTAAAACGGTACGTTTTTATGATGGAGGAATGAAAAACATGGCAAGAGTGAAGATTACGGAAACCGTATTACGGGATGGGCATCAATCAATAGCGGCAACGCGTATGCGTTTACGACACATGATCCCCGTGTTGGAAGCAATGGATGAAGTGGGGTATAATGCCTTAGAATGTTGGGGTGGCGCTACGTTTGATACCTGTATGCGGTTTTTAGATGAAGATCCGTGGGAACGGTTGCGGACGTTAAAACGTTATGTAAAAAAAACACCATTGCAAATGTTATTTCGTGGTCAAAATATTTTAGGGTATCGAAATTATGCAGATGATGTGGTATATGAATTTGTGAATCGGGCTATTGATAACGGCATTGATATTATTCGTGTTTTTGATGCGTTAAATGATCCTCGTAATTTAGAATCTGCCATAAAAGCAGCGAAAGACACTAAAGCGGTGCAAGTACAAGGTGCATTGGTGTATACGATTAGTCCTATTCATACGATGGAATCATTTACTAAAGTGGCCTTAGAGTTACAAGATATGGGTGTAGATTCGGTATGTATTAAAGATATGTCTGGCTTATTAACGCCGTATGATGCGTATAATTTAGTACGTATGCTAAAAAAACATTTACATGTTCCTTTAGAATTACATACTCACTGTACGTGTGGACTTGGTGAAATGACTTATTTAAAGGCAATTGAAGCAGGTGTAGATATTGTTGATACAGCCTTATCGCCGTTTGGTGAAGTAACGAGCCAACCTGCAACAGAGTCGATAGTTATGGCATTGCAAGGGAGTATTTATAATACGGATATTGATGTAGAACGCTTGTGGCCGTTAGCCGATCATTTTAAGGAGGTTCGCAAGGAAGTGGCAGAAGAATTTAAATTAACCATGCCATCGCAAATTAATCCCGCCGTGCGAAAATATCAAATACCTGGTGGAATGCTCACTAATTTATATAATCAGTTAAAAGGACAGGGGGCAGAAGACCGTTTTGACGAAGTGCTAACGGAAATGCCAAATGTGCGGCGTGACTTAGGATATCCCCCATTAGTTACACCGACTAGTCAAATTACTGGTTCGGAAGCGGCATTAAACGTTTTGTATGGTCGTTATAAAATTATTACCAATGAAGTGCGTGACATTGTTCGGGGAAAATATGGTCGTGTTCCAGGAACGATAGATCCGGAATTTCGGAAATTATGTATTGGCGATGAACCCGTTATTGATTACCGTCCAGCTGATGATTTAGAACCGGAATTGGATAAAGCAAAAGAAACGTTGGCCCAAGAAGGATTTCCTGATATGTCGCCGGAAGATGTGCTTAGCTTTGCTTTATTTCCAGAAGTGGCACTTCCCTTTTTTAAAAAACGACAAGAAAGGGAGAATAAATAAGGGTTTGCATTAAAAAAAATGGCCTTGTGGCCATTTTTCATTTAAGGTGTATGTGGTAATGCGGCAATAGAAGAAATTGTTTTTTATAGGGTAAAATAGCAGGAGAATAGTATGAATAAACGTAGTATGCGTATGTTAGGGTTTAATAAAATAAAACAACAATTAATGAGGGAAACAAGTTCTTGCTTATCTCGTAAATTAGTTAATGCTCTTTTTCCCGTGCAGCAGTCGCAAGAAGTGGCACGCTTATTAACGGAAACGGAAGAGGCTGTGACCTATCGTTTGCGTGAAAAAAACATGGTATCCTTGGCTATTTTTGATATTTATACGGTCTTAGATAAGGCCCAACGGGAAATTCTTTTAACGCCGCGAGAATGTACGGATATATGGCATAATATTGGTATATATGACGATTTACGACAGCATATTACGGATCGGGAAACGTATCCTCTTTTATGTCAATATATTGATGATATAGCGGATTTTTCGGAGTTGATACGAACCTTTACGCATATATTTGATGAGGACTTACAAATTCGTGATACGGCTTCATCCCAATTACAGCAATTACGGCAGCGGATGCGTGACTTAGAAGGGCGGACAAAACGATATATACAAGAGATAGTACAAGATAAGGATAAACAAAAATATTTTCAAGAAGCCCTGGTTACGGTACGGAATGCCCGTTATGTAATTCCAATCAAACAAGAATATCGGTATGCTTTTCCTGGCATTGTTCATGATACTTCCGCTAGTGGTGCTACGTTGTATATGGAACCGCTCAACATGGTGGATATGAACAATGAATTGCAAACGGTACGCGTGCGTGAACAGAAAGAAATTGAACGGATTTTTCAAGTTTTAACACATACGATTCATATGTGGGCAGAAGATTTACACAACGCAACGCAGGCAACGGCTCAAGTCGACATGATTTTTGCTAAGGCAAAATTAGCAGAACGGATGCATGCGTGTAGACCGAAGATGGCGAGGCATGGGCGAATTCATTTGATACAGGCACGGCATCCCTTAGTGCCGGCTAAACAGGTTGTGGCGAATACGATTATCCTCGGTGATACCTATCGCATGTTATTAATTACGGGATCTAATACGGGAGGTAAAACTGTTCTTATGAAGACGTTAGGCTTATTGGTGTGCATGCATCAGGCAGGGCTGTTTATTCCCGTAGAAGCAGACTCTGAATTGGCCGTTTTTCACGATGTTTTGGTGGATATTGGCGATGAACAGGATTTGACGCAAAATTTAAGTACCTTTTCAGGACATATGACACAGCTGATATATATTCTGAAGCATTGTCGGGTCGATGATTTGGTGTTAATTGATGAATTAGGCTCTGGTACGGATCCGGCAGAAGGTAGTGCTATTGCGATTGCGTTGTTAGAAGCACTCAAACAACGAGAAACGGTAGTTATGGTGACAACTCATTATAATGAGCTAAAGAATTACGCTTATCAAACTACGGGGATAGAAAATGGACACGTTGAATTTGATGAACGCACATTACAACCAACCTATCGGTTACAAATCGGTGCGGCTGGCAGCAGTCACGCTTTTAGTATTAGCGAACGGTTGGGGTTACCGCCAGACGTATTGGCACGTGCCAAAGAGATACGTAAACAAGCCGGTGATATGGATATGGAACAGGTATTGGCGAAGGTGAATCGTCAGGCAAAGTGGCTTGATGAAAAGGAACGTATCTTGAAAAAGCGGTTACAAGATGTGGGCAATCAAGCGGCACAATTATACCGAGAAAAACAACAATTACAAGCACAATATCAAACCGTATTGGAAAAGGCTAAAGCAGAGGCACAGGAACGCAAACGTCAATTACGGGTAGAATCAGAACAGATCATTCGTGCGTTAAAAGAAGCACGTAAGCAGTCTTTAAAAGAAAAAACGGACGAACAGATTGCAGGCATACGGAAACGAATTAATGACTTGGCTATACCGAATTTGCCGGCGGCGAGTGATAAGCGGGCGGATCTTCTTAATATAAACGTAGGTGATTTTGTTTACCTTAATTCCTTACATGGGGTAGGCCAAGTAACAGCTATACAAGGTAAGCAAGTGACTGCTTCGATACGCGGGATGACAATTCGTGTGAAACGATCAGATATTAGTCAAGCGGATACACAAGAAATACAAGCAGCACAACAGAGGGAGAAAAAGGCGGCTACGTCCGAAAAAACGCATAGCTGCATCCGGCCGAAGACGGTAGCGACAGAAATTAATATTATTGGTGAAACATATGTGGATGCGTTGCCACGGGTAGAACGCTTTTTAGATCAGGCACTAGTGGCCGGGTATAGTCCCGTAAAAATTATTCATGGTAAGGGAAGCGGTGCGTTACGCCGCCAAATTCATAGTTATTTAAGGGATTTGCCCTTTGTTACATCGGTCGTATTAGATGACGGCGATAATGGCGGAGCGGGTGTTACCTGGGTATATTTTTCTACGTAATAGGGAACGTTAAAAAGAAAAAAGTCTACGTGCGTATAAGCTACGGCGTAGACTTTTTTTTATAGTGACGGTAGATGTAATTGGCCTAATACCTGGCCAATAGGTTGGCGAAAGATTAAATCGGCTTTTTTATCCATATCCGTAGCGGCTTTGTTGAGTAATACGATATGTTTACCGCGGTAATAATGGAGCAACCCCGCTGCCGGATACACGACTAAACTCGTACCACCAACGAGTAACAAATCGGCTTTTTGCAGTTGGTTTACCGATTCTTGTAATACGTCTTCATCCAAACTTTCTTCATATAAGACGACATCTGGTTTTATTGTGCCGCCACAGTGGGGGCAATGGGGAATAATCGTCGGACTATGTAAGATATCATCGGCTGAAAAGAAAGCGTGACAAGATTGGCAAAAATTTCGTAGTACGCTGCCATGAAGTTCCAATACATGTTGGCTGCCTGCTTTTTGGTGTAAACCGTCAATATTTTGTGTAATGATGGCGGTTAATTTACCCATTTTTTCTAGTGTCGCCAATACCTGATGGGCCGTATTGGGAGAAGCGGACAGACAAAGCATTTTATCTCGATAGAAGCGATAAAACTCTTCCGTATGAGAAAGATAAAAGGAATGACTCAAGATGGTTTCGGGAGGAAATGCATAGGTTTGATGGTATAGCCCATCCGTACTACGGAAATCGGGAATCCCACTTTCCGTGGAAACGCCGGCACCACCAAAGAAGACGATGCGTGAAGCGTCGTTTATCCATTGTTGTAATTGCTTGATAGCTGTCATAGTAGCCTCCTTTTATGTGTTTTTTTTATTATACTATAAATAAAATGAAGACAATAGGAAATAAACATTTCACATTATGAAAATAAGTGGCATATGTATGTGTAAAATATGTTTTTTGCAGCAGAAAAAAAACGCTATTCTTTTCTATAATACAGAATATTAGCCATTTGCAAATAGAGAAAGTACAATATGCTATTCCTTAATTTAAAGAATACCGGGGAAAAACAAAGGTCGATTTTTTGAGTAACCTTTAAAAAAATATTATATTGACAGAAAAATAAAAAAATATTATCATATTTTTATGTACATTAGATGACGATTAATTGACGGTTATTTATATTAAAATAATGTATGAATATAATATAATAATGGTCAAAGAAAATTACATAAGGAGTGATGCAAAGATGATGGCAATTTTGGATTACTGGGATGGTGTATTGTATTATCCTATCTTGATTATTATATTGACCGTAGCAGGTTTGTATTTTACAGGTAAAACGGGATTTGTGCAATTACGTATGTTTGGGGAAAGTATCCGCGTAGTACGGGAAAAACCGGCAACAAAGGGAGCTGTATCATCCTTTCAGGCATTAATGGTTTCGACAGCTTCACGCGTAGGAACAGGTAATATTATCGGCGTTTCTACGGCTATCTGCTTAGGTGGCCCAGGGGCCGTATTTTGGATGTGGCTGCTGGCACTTATCGGTGGTTCGACCGCCTTTATTGAAAGTACGTTGGCACAAATTTTTAAACGGCGTGACGTACGTGGAGGGAGTTTTGGCGGCCCCGCTTATTACATTGAAGCGGCCTTGCATCAGCGGTGGCTGGGGGTGGTATTTGCCATTGCTTTGATACTTACCTATGCGGGTGGATTTAATCTGCTTTGTTCGTATAATATGCAGTCTACCTTTATGGCATATTCCTTTTATCAACCCGATAGTACGCCTTGGATTATTGGTGCTATTTTTGCATTAATTGTCGGGTATTGTTTGGTCGGCGGCGGTAAGCGGATTATCCGTATTACCTCTGTCTTAGTTCCCGTGATGGGGACGGTTTATATTATTGCGGCCTTATTGGTTATATTGCTAAACATCACTGCATTACCTCACGTGTTCTCTGTTATCTTTGCTGATGCTTTTGATTTTCAATCCATCTTAGGTGGCGTTTCTGGTTCGTGTATGATTTATGGTATTAAACGTGGCTTATATTCTAACGAAGCTGGTATTGGTTCAGCACCGAATGCAGCAGCAGCTGCCATGGTTAGTCACCCTGTAAAACAGGGGTTGGTACAGATGCTATCTGTATTTATTGATACTCTACTCGTGTGCAGTGCGACCGCATTTTTAGGGTTATTTTCGGGCGTACCGGCAACAGAAGAAGTGGCAGGAGCGTTATATATCCAACAAGCGGCTACTTCCGTATATGGTCATTTTGGTCCCTTGTTAATCACGATATGCATGCTTTTATTCGGCTTTTCTACGTTGATTGGAAATTTATATTATGTTGACAATTGCATTCATTTTATTCACCGCAAAATGCCTTCTCAATGGTTTGTTATCCTGTTTCGGTTAGTGTGCATTTTCATTATCTTTATTGGTAGTGCCATGTCGATGGCTGCCGTGTGGGATATTGCAGATATTTTAATGGCACTTATGTGTATCATCAATATTCCTGCGTGCTTACTGTTAGGAAATATGGCGGTGCGTGCATTAAAAGATTATCAGCAACAGAAAAAAGCGGGACATGATCCGGTGTTTAAAGCAGCTGACATCGGGCTTTCTGATGATCGTGTAGAATTTTGGAAATAAAAAAAGATGTATTCCTTTAGTAGAGGGAATACATCTTTTTTTTGAGAGGTTCATCACAAGCGGATAAATTATGATATAATACAACAAATAGGAAAGGAGTTGGCACGATGATTATTAGAGATAATAGTACCAAAAATGGGGATACGCATAAACACAGGAAAGGAAAGAACAAGGGCGAAACCGTGCAGATTGATTTGGGTCGGCCTATGACAGAAGAAGAAAAAAAGATTATGGAGCAATTGCAAGAAGGTATTCATCTATAAAAAGAAGCGGGAATACATGTATAGGGTTGACGAAAAGTATTTCTTTTTTAAGACACATGTTATATAATAGAAACATTGGATTATTTATAGAGAGGTTGGTATAGATTGAAGCCTGTTTTAGTGAAAATTCACAGTATGCAACAGGGCGTGGACGGCGAAAAAAATGAATTTGAATTAATCGCGGCTGGTTCCGCTCGTGTGCAGGGAGATACACAATATATTCGGTATAATGAAAGTAAGATTAATGAGATGGAAGGGGTTAAAACATTAGTAAAAGTGTTACCGGATCAGTCGGTTAATTTGATTCGTACGGGCAATGTACATCAACATCATGAATTTCGTAAAGGAAAAGAACAGCGTTCTGTTTATGCATTGGAATTTGGTAAATTTGAAATGCATACGAAAGTTTATGAATGTAAAGTGGATATGAAAGATGGCATTGGTACCATTCATTTAGAATACAATGTTTCTTTAGAAGGACTATATAACAACTATACAAAATTAACTATAACGGTGCAGGAGGATCGAGCCTAATGGAGATAAAAGAACAGGTGATACAAGGTATTAGAGATGCCCTGCAAACTGCAATTGATACGGGAAAATTACCGGAAGGATCGTATCCGGAGGTAGCATTAGAAGTGCCACCACAAAAAGAGTTTGGTGATTTTGCAACTAATATTGCTATGCAATCGGCACGCGTGGCCCATCGTTCACCGCGTGATATAGCGACCATTTTGGTAGAAACATTACAGGGTTCATGGTTGGAAAAAGCGGAAATCGCAGGTGCGGGGTTTATTAATTTGTTTTTACGCAAACAGGTATTATTTACATCGCTTGCGGATATTTTAGCTGCCGGCGAAACATATGGTACGGCTCCTTTACGACCGGAAGATACGGTGCAAGTAGAGTTTGTTAGTGCCAATCCGACAGGCCCGTTACATGTTGGACACGGTCGCGGTGCAGCTTACGGTAGTAGCTTGGTCAATCTTTTGCGAGCAGCGGGCTATCAGGTGGAAGCAGAATACTATATTAATGATGCAGGCAATCAAATGGATAATTTAGCGGCATCCGTTAATGCACGGTATTTTGAATTATTAGGTCTGCCAGCGGAAATTCCTGAAAATGGGTATCACGGGCAAGATATCGTGGAGACGGCAAAGGCAATTCTTAAGCAAGATGGTGATCGATATGTCCATATGCCGGAAGCAGAACGGTTAGCCGCTTTCAAGGAACGGGCGTATGAAGAAAAATTAAAGGCACTAAAACGAGATTTAGAGGCCTTTCATGTCTACTATGATCGGTGGTTTAGTGAACGTACCTTACATCCGCAAGCCATTCAAGCGGCCTGTGATGTATTGCGAAAACGAGGTACCGTTTATGATAAAGATGGTGCTGTATGGTTGCGGTCGACTGAATACGGTGATGATAAAGATCGCGTTGTTATTCGCGAAAATGGGGTGCCCACGTATTTTGCAGCAGATATTGCCTATCATAAAGATAAGTATGAACGGGGCTTTAAAGCGTTGATTAATATTTGGGGTGCTGACCATCATGGGTATGTAGCACGTGTGAAAGCAGCGATGTCAGCTCTGGGATATGATACGAAACGGCTCGAAGTGCTGTTGTTGCAAATGGTCAGCTTGTTTAGAGATGGAAAACCCGTAAAAATGTCGAAGCGTACGGGTCAGGCGATTACATTAAATGAATTGATTGAAGAAGTCGGTGTTGATGCAGCTCGTTATTTCTTTATTATGCGATCACTTGATACGCAGTTAGACTTTGATTTAGATTTAGCAACATCACATAGCAATGAAAATCCTGTATACTACATTCAGTATGCACATGCACGTATTTTTAGTATCTATCGCCAGGCACAAGAAGCAGGAATAGAAATACCACAAGCAGGAGATGATATTACTTGGGATACGTTGCAACAGGATATAGAATTAGAATTGATTAAAAAAATGGCTGTTTTTCCGGAGGAAGTACAACGTGCAGCTATTGCACGAGAACCCCATCGCATTGCTCATTATGCGTATGAATTAGCGGGGTTATTCCATGCATTTTATAATCATTGTCGCATCATTCAAGAAGATCGAGCATTAGCTGTAGCACGGTTGGCTTTAGTTACAGCTGTACGCATTACGATTGCTAATAGTTTAGCTATGTTGGGCATTTCCGCACCACGGAAAATGTAAGTACATAGGATATAGAGGAAATATCAATTTTAGGCTGATGAGGGAGGAAATATGACGAAATACATTTTTGTCACGGGTGGTGTAGTTTCTTCGTTAGGAAAAGGCATTACCGCTGCAGCATTAGGGAGATTACTAAAAAACCGTGGGTTTAAAGTAACCATTCAAAAATTTGATCCATATATTAATGTGGATCCCGGAACAATGAGTCCGTATCAACATGGAGAAGTATTTGTTACGGATGATGGCACGGAAACAGATTTGGACTTAGGACATTATGAACGTTTTATTGATATTAATTTAGGGAAGAACTCAAATGTCACGACGGGAAAAATTTATTGGTCCGTTTTACAAAAAGAACGGCATGGTGATTATTTGGGACATACGGTACAAGTTATTCCGCATATCACCAATGAAATTAAAAATCGCGTTGTGCGTGTAGGTGATGATGACAATGCGGATGTCGTTATTACGGAGATTGGTGGTACCGTTGGGGATATAGAAAGCTTACCTTTTTTAGAAGCCATTCGGCAGATAAAAAAAGATGTTGGGCGTAACGATGTATTATACATTCATGTCACGTTAGTGCCGTTTATTGGTGCAGCAGGCGAGTTAAAAACTAAGCCAACACAACATAGCGTAAAAGAATTACGTAGTATAGGTATTCAGCCCGATATTATTGTATGTCGGACGGAACATTCTTTATCAGAAGAATTAAAAGAAAAATTGGCTCTTTTCTGTGATATTGAACCGGAAGCGGTCATTGAAAATAAAACGTTAAAAAGCATATATGAAGTCCCTCTTTTATTAGCTAAAGAAGGTATGGATCGTATTGTTTTAGAAAAATTGGCATTGCCGGATAAACCATGCAATATGACTGATTGGGAACAAATGGTACAAGATATTTATCATACGGAACAAGACATTGAAGTGGCGTTAGTAGGTAAATATGTATCGTTGCATGATGCGTATTTAAGCGTGGCGGAAGCCTTAAATCATGCAGGTATTGCGTATAAGGCGAAAGTGAATATTCGGTGGATTGATTCGGAAATGCTCGAAGATAGGCAGTGTTCGGTCGAAGAAATATTTCGTGGTGTCGATGCGATTGTCGTACCGGGGGGCTTTGGCAATCGTGGTATTGAAGGAAAAATCAAAGCGGTACGGTATGCAAGAGAACACAAGGTTCCTTATTTAGGTTTATGCCTCGGCATGCAATGTGCTGTCATGGAATTTGCACGGCATGTCGCCGGTATTAAAGGTGCCACTTCTTCTGAATTTGATGAAACGGCACAACATCCGGTCATTGATTTAATGGCGGATCAGGTTGATGTATCTAATAAGGGAGGTACTATGCGTTTAGGCCTCTATCCTTGCAAAGTAGCAGCAAACACTAAGGCTTATTCAGTTTATCAAGACAAGCTGATTTATGAACGGCATCGTCACCGTTGGGAATTTAATAATAAATATAGGGCACAGCTCGTTGAAGCAGGTCTTATTTTATCGGGAACTTCACCGAATGATCGCTTAGTAGAAATTGTTGAATTACCTGATCATCCGTGGTTTGTGGGATGCCAATTTCATCCTGAATTTAAATCCCGCCCAACGAAGGCACATCCCTTGTTCAAGGGTTTAATACAAGCGGCGATAGAAGAAAAAAAGAAAAAACCATAGTAGAGAAATATATACGTGGATGGATAAAAATCTCCTTACTAAATAATTTAGTAAGGAGATTTTTTTTATTATCTTTATATGCTTTTTTTGCATGGATATCTATTTCACCATAAACAGCACCTTTTTGGAAGAAAATTTATGCATGGCGTATTTTACTGTTTTTTTAAAATATGCAAATTAATTCATGGATATGGTTGATGAATAGATTATCTTTTATACGAATGGAAAAGGTTATAGATACCATAATTGCTATTGCAATGCACATTGAATAATAGAATTGATGATGATATAATGTAAACCGAATGAAGGATAACTTGCAAACAACCTGCATAATAATAAACCTTCTCAAAATGTTTTTGGTTATATGGCTTATAGCATTTTTTATATTTTTATAGATAAACGTATAACTAAAATCAAGGTGCCCTGTATAAAGATATACAAGGTACAGCATCTGAGCTTTTTTTGCAACGGTAATTCTTTGCGTTGGCCCTACGGATAGGAGTACTGCCAGAAGAAGGTCGGATTTTGTTTAGTCATGTTTGATAAATCTGGTAATGAGGTGATGGGTAATGTTTAATACCTTTAAACGAGGTGGCGTTCATCCTGCAGATGGGAAAATTTTGGCACGTAATAAGGCAATTGAAGTAGCACCGTTACCGAAACAAGTGGTTGTGCCAATGAGTCAGCATTTTGGGGCTCCATGCAAACCCGTTGTGAAAGTCGGTGATCTCGTAAAAAAAGGGCAGTTGATTGGTACGATTGATGCCTTTTTGCATGCCGATATTCATGCGCCCTTGTCAGGGAAAGTCGTCAAAGTGGCACCGATGCCACATAATACGATGGTAACATGTATGTCTGTCGTGATTGAATCGGACGGTCAAGATGAATGGGTAGAAGGGTTACCGTTACAGCGTGATTGGCAAACGATGCCCCGTGATGCAATCATTCAAGCTATTAAGGACTGTGGTGTCGTGGGTTGTGGTGGGGCGACGTTCCCGGCACATGTAAAATTGGCACCGAATAAACCGGTGGATTCGTTTATTGTCAATGCGGCAGAATGTGAACCCTATTTAACTTGTGACTATCGGGCTATGGTAGAAGAAGAAACGACACAGAAGTTTGTTACGGGTGTACAAATTTGCATGAAAGTATTAGGGGTTTCTAAAGGCTATATTGGGATTGAAGATAATAAACCGGAAGCGATTGAAAATATGAAGACCGCTTTTGCCAATGTGCCGGGGGTTACCGTTGTTACTTGCAAAACAAAATACCCTCAAGGGGCAGAAAAGATGATGATTGAAGCTTGTACCGGTCGGTTGGTAGCACCAGGTGGTTTGCCGATGGATGTTGGTTGTGTGGTAAGTAACATTGGTACGGTCATTGCGATTACCGATGCCGTTTGTCAGGGAATTCCCTTGATTGAACGTATTACGACTGTAACGGGGGATTGTATTACCGAACCGAAAAACTTGTTAGTTCGCGTTGGCACGACGTACGAAGATGCGATTGCTTTTTGTGGCGGTTTCTCCAAGCAACCTGAACGCGTTATTGCGGGCGGGCCGATGATGGGATTTGCCCAATATCAATTAGATATTCCTATTACTAAAGGGGCATCGGGTATTTTGGCGTTGTCGAAAGATAAGTGCGATGAACGCGAAGAAGAACCGTGTATTCGTTGCGGACGGTGTGTCGAAGCTTGTCCTATGGGTCTTGTCCCTAGTCAGCTTAGTATTTTTTCTTCACGCGAAGCATGGGAAGAATGTAAAGATTATGGCGTTATGAATTGCGTCGAATGCGGTAGCTGTGTCTTTGTCTGTCCAGCAAAACGTAACTTGGTGCAATATTTCCGCAATGCGAAAGGCCAATTAAAAATGATCCAGCAGGCTGCTCAACAAAAAGCAGCAAAAGGCTGAGAATAAAAGGAAGAAGGGATAGCATGAGTCCAGATATGAAAGGACAACATCCAGGAATGGATGGGAAAGAGATAAAACAACAGATGTTGACCGTATCTTCTTCACCCCATGTCCGTGATAAGGAATCTATTCGTAAAATTATGTGGAATGTTATTGCCGCATTAGTGCCAGCCGCAGCCTTTGGGGTATATCATTTTGGTATGAACGGGTTGATTAACATTATTGTGGCCATTGTATCAGCTGTTGTATTTGAATTTTTATGGGAAAAATTAATGCATCAACGAATCACTATTACGGATGGGAGTGCCGTGATAACAGGGTTGCTGTTAGCGATGTGTTGCCCCCCGAATTTGCCGTGGTGGATGGCTATTATCGGTTCCTTTTTAGCTATCGTTGTCTGTAAGCAGTCTATGGGTGGATTGGGATATAACCTCTTTAATCCTGCCCATGTAGGTCGTGCCGGTTTGATGGTATCGTGGCCTATTGCGATGACGACATGGACCCGGATGAATGGTTCTGTTGCCGATATGGCATCAAGTTCATCTGTTGATGCCCTGGCTAGTGCAACGCCGTTAAATGTATTAAAACATGGTGGTACAGATTCCCTATTTCAGTTGTTTGGAACAAATGATTGGATGAGTATTTATAAAAGCATGTTTTTAGGCTTCCGTAGTGGGTCTTTAGGTGAAACCTCAACGGTGTTATTGTTGATTGGCGGTATTTATTTAATTTATAAAGGCTATATAAAATGGCAAGTTCCCGTTGTGATGATTGCTACGGTTGGTATTTTAATGGGCTTGATTGCCGGCGATGCACATTTAGCGCTATTTCATATGATGGCTGGCGGTTTGATTATCGGGGCTTTCTTTATGGCAACAGATATGGTTACCGCTCCTATTACCTTAAAAGGACAGATTATTTTTGCTTTTGGTTGTGGTCTTATTACGGTTCTCATTCGTCAATTAGGCGGATATCCTGAAGGCGTTTGTTATTCTATTCTCTTGATGAATGCGTTGACTCCGTTAATTGATCGGGCCGTTAAACCAAAAGTATTTGGTACGGTAAAAAAGGGGGCGAAATAATATGAGCGAACAACAACAAGAACATAGCTTGGTTAAAATTGCAATGAATCTTATTTTAACATGTTTAGTTTCGGGATGTATTATTGGCTTGGTCTTCTTTATTACCGGTCCAACGGCGAAAGCAAAAGCCGAACAAATGAAAGAAGAATCGATGCGTGGGTTAGTACCACAGGCAGATACGTTTACACCTGTTGCCGGGGAAAAAGACACGTTTGTAGCGGAAAAAGGCGGTAAAAAAATCGCGTATATTATTCCGACTGCACCGAAGGGATATGGCGGTCCTATCAAAATGTTGACGGCCGTTAGCGTTGATGGCATCGTGTTAGATTATGTTGCCTTAGAAGCGAATGAAACACCGGGTTTAGGTGATAGAGGGGCAAAAGAACCCTTTAAGAGTCAATTAAAAGGGAAAAAAGTAGAAGGATTGGAAGTTACCAAAGATCCTAATCAAAAAGATAAGGTACAAGCAATGACTGGTGCTACCATTTCTTCACGGGCCTTTACGTTAGGGGTAAAACAAGCTGTCGAAAAAGCAGCCACGATAGGAGGGAAATCATAATGAATCTTTGGAAAGTATTTAGCCGAGGCATTATTGAAGAAAACCCGTATTTTGTCCTGGCACTTAGCTTATGTCCTGGTCTTGCCGTTACGACTAGCGTGATTAACGGGTTGACCATGGGGCTTACCGTATGGTTTGTTATTACCTCAAATAACGTGGTTGTATCTATTATCCGTCGGATGATTAATAAAAAGGTGCGTGTACCTGTATATATTACCTGTATTGCGACAATCGTTACGTGCGTACAATTGGTATTACAAGCCTATGCACCTGAATTATACAAGGCCTTAGGGGTATACTTGGATTTGGTTGTCGTTTTTGCGATTATTTTAGCTCGTGCTGAATCGGTCGCTTCTAAAAATGGCATTGTCGTATCTTTCTTAGATGGGATGGGCATGGGTGTCGGCTTTACTGGTGCCATGCTGATTATTTCCGTTATTCGTGAATTACTGGGAAACGGTACCCTCTTAGGAATCCCTATGTTTGGTTCATGGTATCAACCTGCGCTTATTTTAGCCTTACCACCGGGAGCGTTCATGCTGATCGGTTTCTTTATGGCAGGCATTAAGATGTGGAATGATGCACGAGAAAAAGCAAAACAATTGAAAGGGAGTGAAGGATAATGGGCGAATACTTTACCTTATTTATCGGGGCAGTGTTGATTAATAACTTCGTCTTAACAAAATTCCTTGGCCTTTGTATTTTCTTTGGGGTTTCTAAGAATTTAAATGCCTCTATTGGGATGGGCTTTGCCGTAACATCGGTTATTACCATGAGTACGGTATTGGCGTGGTTACTATACAATTATGTACTCATGCCGTTGGATTTAACGTTCTTACGTACCATATCCTTTGTGGTACTTATTGCTAGTTTCGTACAACTATTGGAAATTATTATAAAAAAGATGTCACCAACCTTATATAACATGTGGGGCATTTATTTAATGTTAATTGCAACAAACTGTATCGTTCTTTCCGTACCCGTTATTAGTATTACCAATCACTATGGTTTCTTAGAAAATCTCGTGTTTGCTATCGGTTCGGGGTTAGGTTTTGCGTTGGCATTAGTTCTCATGGCAAGTTGCCGTGAAAAATTAGACTATGCAGCTGTACCGGCGGCTTTACGAGGCACGCCTATTGCCTTTATTGTAGCTGGTATGTTAGCGCTAGCTTTCCTTGGATTCTCAGGTATGATATAATGGAGAGGAGTTGGAATTAATATCATGGAATATACACAAATAGCTCTTTCAGCTGTGCTTATTATGACCTGTATCGGTGGTGTGTTCGGCTTTATTTTGGCCTTTGCCGATAAGAAATTTGCGATGGAAGAAAACCCGTTGATCGGGGAAGTAGAAGAAGCGTTGCCGAAGGGACAATGTGGGGCATGTGGTTTTGCCGGTTGCGCAAAATACGCCGAAGCGGTAGTGTTAGATCCTGATGTAGCACCGAATCTTTGTGTACCGGGGAAAAAAGAAGTAGCCGATATTGTGGCTAGCTTAACGGGAAAAATTGCAGAAGAAACGGAACCTCAATTTGCTCATATTCGCTGTAATGGTGGCTTAGGTATCGCTAAAGTAGCCTTTGAATATAAAGGGATACATGATTGTGCTGCGGCCAAATTAGTACAACAAGGACCTAAATTCTGTAAATTTGGTTGCTTGGGATTTGGCAATTGTGTGCGTAGCTGTCCGTTTGGCGCGATGTCGATGGGAGTAGATGGCTTACCCGTTGTGGACAAGAAACTTTGTACGGGCTGTGGTAAGTGTGCCTCCATTTGTCCTAATCACGTGATCGAACTCTTGCCGTTTAGTGCACCCGTTAGCGTGAGCTGCTCATCGAAAGAAATGGGTGCTGTCGCGAAGAAAAACTGTTCTTCCGCTTGCATTGGTTGTGGGTTGTGTATGCGTAATTGTTCTCATGAAGGCGGCGTAAAGGTAGTTGACCATTTGGCCGTTATTAATCCGGCTATTTGTCACACCTGTGAAGAAGCCACCTGTATTACAAAGTGTCCGACAAAAGCGATTGCGGCATTAGTAGCAACGCCAAAGAGGGCAGAAAAGATCGGATAGATAAAGGAGAATAAAATGGGAAAAAAACGATATGTTGCCATTTGGTTGGTACTGTCGCTTTTCCTCTTAGTGGGCTGCTCTGGATGTGGAATATCACATTCGGAGCAGTTTTTTGATAGAAGTGGGGTTGCTATGGATACGACCATTTCTTTGCGAGCAGCGGGGGGAGAAGCACAACAAGCAATTGATGAAAGTTTTGCAAGTATCGAGAAGTTGGATCGGTTAGCAAGTACAAACAATCCGAATAGTGATGTTAGTAAGATTAATCGGGCTGCTGGGAAAGACTATGTTTCGGTTGATCCGATGATCTATGAAATGATTGCTTTGTCAAAATCATATGCCGCGAAAAGTAATGGTTCTTTTGATATTACCGTAGGCATATTTACGCGGTTATGGGATATTGGTAATCCCGATCAACACATTCCTTCACCTAAGTCCATACGAGATAATTTGCAATATGTCAATTATCAGGATATTTTATTGCGGCCGACAGATCACGCTGTAAAATTAGCGAAACCGGGTATGTACATTGATTTAGGGGGAGTAGCCAAGGGGTATGCCGTAGACGTTGTGCGAGATATATATAAACGTCATCATGTACAACAAGGGCTGATTAATTTAGGTGCCAGTTCCATGTTTGCTCTGGGAAAAAATGCCAAACAAACGGAATGGAATATCGGCATTAAGCATCCGCGATCAGATGAAGACGGTAATTATTTAGGCATCATAAAAATAGAAAATCAATTTTTATCTACATCGGGTGATTATGAACGTTATTTTATTAAAAACGGGGTACGTTATCATCACATTTTTGATCCCAAGACGGGGTATCCTGCACGTAGTGGCGTGATAAGCGATTCTATTATTATTCAAGAGGATATACCTCATGCTGGTATTCTAAGCGACATATTAACCACGGTAGTGTTCGTTCTAGGTCCACAAAAAGGGTTAGCTTTTATTCAAAATATGCCGGGGGTAGAATGTGAAATTACGGGTGAAAATGGTATCCTTTATATGACGGAAGGATTTAAACAACGGACATCTGATATTAATCAAGATTTTCGCTTGTCTTCATAGGAGTACGTTGAACAGAAAATCTTAATTGTGATAAAATATATAAATTTTGATTTTTATTATTAATTCTGTAAAAAAAATATTTACTTTTTACCTGTAATGTATGATAATATATTATAAGTAATATTTATCGTTATTTTTATATACGTATAAATAATAGAAATATTTGGCAGAGGATGGTAGTGTTATGGATCATATCGATGATAAAATTTTGACAATTTTGAAAAAGAATGGCAAGGCTTCCGCTACGGAAATTAGTAAAGTGGTAGGACTTTCTATACCCGCTGTGGCAGAGCGTATTCGTAAGATGGAGCATAGCGGTATTATTCAAGGGTATGGTGCGAAGATAAGCCGCCGTAAAACAGGGTATAATGTGACGGCGTTTATTATGGTTAATTTGGAACGGTCTGGTGAAGTAGAAGAGTTCCGCGACAATATTATGCGCTTCCCTCAAGTATTGGAATGTCACCATATTGTAGGTGCATTTGATTATTTATTGAAAGTGTTGGTGAAAACACCGGATGATTTAGAACATTTTCTCATGGATGAACTGAACGAAATTCCATCGGTAGCAGCATCGCAGACCTTTATGTGTTTGTCGACTAGTAAAGAAGAATGGAACGTATAAGCTAATATATTGTTTTATCTATCATTATATGTATCGGCATGTTGGGATAAGCGGCATGC
The DNA here is from genome assembly GCF_000221545.1 of Megasphaera sp. UPII 135-E. Classification (NCBI taxonomy): domain Bacteria; kingdom Bacillati; phylum Bacillota; class Negativicutes; order Veillonellales; family Veillonellaceae; genus Megasphaera; species Megasphaera sp. UPII 135-E. The sequence goes on along the minus strand of NZ_AFUG01000035.1, from coordinate 82,042 downwards.
CGATTTTTTTTAGGTCAAGGGTACGTAAAAAGTAGGTGTTTGACCGCAAGTAAAGACGTGGATATAATGGAAATACAGGCGGATAGGCGGCCTGTATTTTTTAGAAATTATAGAGGTGTGTGTATGAGTAGTATACGAGTACAGCAATTAGGTAAGTCCTTTGGCATCCATACCATTTTTTCGGATGTATCGTTTTCACTACATCGGGGTGAGCGATTAGGCCTTGTTGGTGCCAATGGTGAGGGAAAGTCAACACTGTTGATGTGTTTATTAGGGTTAGAAGAAGTGGATACGGGGAATATAGCCGTAGAAGAGGGGGATACGATTGGGTATTTACAACAACAGATTACCTATGATCCATCCTTGCGAGTACGTGATGTTATCAAAGAAGCATGGCAAGATATTATGCAGCTGGAAGATAAATTACATGCTACCGAACAAGCCTTGCAAGATCAGCCGCAAGATGAACACTTGATGGCACGATATGCACGGTTACAGGAGCGATTTGAATGGCTTGGTGGTTTTTCGTATGAAAGCATGTCGCGTAAAATTATGGCCGGCTTAGGCTTTCAAGAAGAAGACTGGGATAGACATATACAAGATTTTTCGGGCGGTCAAAAAACGCGGATTAATTTGGCCAAAGCGTTGGTCAGATGTCCTGATTACTTATTTTTAGATGAACCGACAAACCATTTGGATGTGGATATGTTGGAATGGTTAGAAACGTATTTATTATCTTATGGGGGAGGTATGATTATCGTTTCCCATGACCGTTATTTTTTAGATCGCGTGGCAACGGGTATACTTTCCCTTTCTAAGGGGACTGTTAAAAAATATAAAGGTAATTACACGGCGTATGTGAAGAAACGACAGGCAGAACAAGATGCCCATGCCAAAGCATATGCGAAGCAACAAGAAAAAATTCATGCAACCGAGGCGTATATTCAAAAGTACAAAGCCGGTATTAAAGCTAAGCAAGCACGGGGAAGACAATCCCAATTAGACCGGTTAGTGAGGTTGGAAGCGGATGTTCCTGACGAAACGTTACAATTTTCATTTACCCGGCCAAGTGAATGCGGACAAAAGGTTTTAGTCCTCGATGATGTAGGGGGACAGGTTGGCGATCATTCCTTGTTTAATCATCTTTCGGCTTTGTTGCGGCGTGGCGAGCGGGTGGCTTTAATTGGGCCGAATGGTATTGGCAAATCGTCCTTGCTGAAAATGGTGATGGGCGAATTAAAGCCTACAGCGGGGCATATTGTTCTAGGTAGCCGCGTTTCTATTGGTTATTTTTCGCAAGAACGCACGGATTTGCACGGTGCATGGTCTATTGTGGAAGAAATTATGCAATCCTTTTCGTATAGTGAAGATCAGGCACGGTTGATTTTGGGCCGGTTTCTCTTTCATGGCGATGAGGTGTATAAGACGATTGACTCTTTAAGTGGTGGTGAACAAGCACGTGTGGCATTGCTCAAACTTTTTTTAACCGCACCAAATGTACTGTTGTTGGACGAACCAACGAATCATTTAGACATTCCCACGCGGGAAATATTGGAAGAGGCCTTATTGGAGTTTGGCGGCACCTATATTATCGTTTCCCATGATCGGTATTTTTTAGATAAAGTAACGAATAAAACATGGGTATTGGCACCACAAGGGGTGACCGAATATATGGGCAATTATTCGTATTATCGAGAAAAATGGAACGATCAGCAAGAAGCATTAATGCTTGCGGTTAAGCCGACACGGGATATGGGTAAGGTAATGCATACGGACACTGGCAAAAAAGAACCGTCTTCACAGCCGGTTAAAAAAAAGATACATGGCAATGCTAAAAAGATAGAAGAAGTGGAGTTAAAAATTGCTGAATTGGAAGCTACGGTCACGATGTACGAAGTACAACTCAATATGCCCGAAAATCAAGTTGATAACAAACGATTTATGGAAATACATCAGGCCTATGAAGAAACAAAAAAGAAATTAGACGCACTTTATGAAACATGGGAGATGTTAGCTGAATAATTTTATAAAGTGAAAACAAACACAAACTTTACAAAATATAATAATATGCTATACTATACAAAATTGTATCTATACGTATTATGGAAAGGAAGGGATCCTATGGCTATACGGTTTAACGAAGTTACTGACGAAGTAGTAAAAGCATTGCAAGCAATCGTTGGCGAAAAATATGTTAAAACAGATGAAGAATATAGAACAAAATATCAAACAGATGAAGAAGGTAACTCTTACTTTTTTCATAAACCCGAAGTGGTAGTATTTCCTAAAACAACGGAAGAAGTAGCAGCTATTGTCTGTCTGGCGAATAAAAAGTTGATTCCTATTACTCCGCGAAGTGCCGGTACAGGCGTGGCATGTGGGGCGATTCCTATCTATCATGGTATCGTGTTGGCCTTAGAACGGATGAATAAAATTATAACGCTTGATGCGGAAAACATGTATGCTGTATGTCAGACGGGCGTATTAACGGGTGTATTGCAAGAAGAAGCGAGAAAACATGGTCTTTTATATGCAGGTGATCCATCTAGCGCGGAAAGTTGTCAACTTGGCGGTAATGTCGCAAGCAATGCAGGCGGAAATAAGGCCGTCAAATATGGTACGACACGGCATCAAATATATAGTTTGAAAGTCGTTACGCCGACAGGCGATATCGTAACTGTTGGTGGACGCTTGGCAAAGTGTTCGACTGGTCTTTGCTTAGAACAGTTAATTGCTGGTTCAGAAGGCATTTTAGGGGTAATTACGGAAGTAACCGTACGATTAAAACCGTTGCCACCGTATAACTTCAATATGGTTTGTGTGTTTGAGAAAGATGACGATGCTTTTGCGTTACCGAATAAAATTTTAAAAGCCGGTATTGATCCGACCAGTATTGAATACATGGACAAAGAAGCATTGCAAATGACGTGTAAATTCTTGGATATGACGATGCCGCATGTACAAGAAGGATGTTCATACGTTATTGTTACGGTAGAAACGTTTGACGAAGATGAACTTGATAGAAAGATGGCCGTTCTTTGCGATTTAGCGGAAAATAATGGTTCGATTGATGAATTTGAAGCGGACAAACGGATTTGGAAATTGCGTAAACAGTTTGCTGAAGCGGCACGTAATATAGACATTATGTATCAAGCAGAAGACTTTGTTGTACCGTTGGATAAAATTCACGATATTACAGGGCAACTTCCGGAATTACGCCAAAAATATGACCTATATTGCGTTACAGTAGCACATATTGGCGATGGCAATATCCATGTATTACCCTTGAATCATAGGGGGTTATCGCCGGAAGCATGGCATGAAAAAATACAAGCCTTTCATCAGGACTTATTCCCGCGTGTATATGCTTTAGGTGGCAAGATGTCAGGGGAACACGGCATTGGCTATAAAAAAAGAGATGATTTTATACGTTGTACATCGAAAGAAGAAGTGCAGCTCATTCGGGCCATTAAAAAAGCGTGGGATCCCAATGGTATTATGAATCCGGGTAAAATTATTCCGTTGGAGGAAGCATAATAGAAATAGATAAAGAAATAGGAGAGAAAAAAACACCTCGTGCATGACACGAGGTGTTTTTTGTAGAGGTTTATAGTTTATACATTGAAGCGGAAATACGTAACGTCTCCATCCTTCATGATGTAGTCTTTGCCTTCTAAACGAACCAAGCCTTTTTCCTTTGCTGCTTGTTCGCTACCACAAGCAATAAGATCTTCATAGGAAACAATTTCAGCACGAATAAAACCACGTTCGATATCCGTATGAATTTTTCCCGCTGCTTTTGGGGCTTTAGTACCATTGACAATGGTCCAAGCACGAACTTCATCAGCACCAGCGGTGAAGAAATTGATTAATCCCAATAAGGTATACGAAGCCTTGATAACTCGATCCAAACCCGATTCGGTTAAGCCTAACTCAGCTAAAAAGGAGGTCCCTTCTTCTGGCGATAATTCGGCTATTTCCGCTTCGATTTTAGCAGAAACCGCAACGACTTGTGCTTGTTCGTGAGTGGCAAATTCGATCAAGCGTTGCACATACGGATTATCTTCAGGGTGGGCAGCTTCTTCTTCGGCGACATTAGCAATATAAATAATCGGTTTGGCCGTTAAGAGATTTAATTCTTTTACCCATTGCCAATCATCTTCGGTAAGCGAGGCCGTACGTGCTGGTTTTCCCTCTTCGAGGGTTTTTAACACGACAGTTAAGACAGAAGCTTCGGCTTTCGCTTGTTTATCACCACAAGTGGCAATTTTGCTAATCCGATCTAAGCGACGTTGGGCCACTTCGATATCGGCAAGACATAATTCAGTATTGATAATATCAATGTCGCGAATGGGATCAACCGAACCGGCGACATGGGTGATATTCGCATCATCAAAGCAACGAACGACTTCGGCAATGGCATCTGTTTCGCGAATATGGCTAAGGAATTTATTACCCAAGCCTTCACCACTGGCAGCACCAGCTACGAGACCGGCAATATCGACAAAGCGCATGACCGCTGGAATGGTCTTTTTAGGATGATACATGTTGGTTAATACGTCAATTCGCTCATCCGGTACTTCGACAACACCGACATTTGGTTCAATCGTGCAGAAAGGATAATTGGCTGCTTCTGCACCAGCTTTTGTAATCGCATTAAATAACGTGCTTTTGCCTACATTGGGAAGCCCGACGATTCCTACTTCTAAATTGGTACTCACTGTTATACCACCTTTATTTGCATAATTTTAAATCGGCTATACGTGCGATGGCAGCTGCGGTATTTTCTTTCGTGCCAAATGCGGTTAAGCGTAAATAGCCTTCCCCATGCGGGCCAAACCCTTCGCCAGGAGTGGTTACGACATGGGCTTTTTCTAATAAGAGATCAAAAAATTCCCAACTCTTCATTTGATGAGGTGTTTGTACCCATGCATAAGGGGAGTTGGTTGCACCATATACGGTATATCCTGCGGCGATCAAGCCATCACGAATGGTATGGGCATTGTCCATGTAATAGTTGACATCAGCTTGGCATTGTGCCCACCCTTCAGGCGAATAATACGCTTCAGCTGCCCGTTGGATTACATAGGGGGTACCGTTAAAGAACGTGCATTGACGTCGATTCCAAAGCGGATTTAAGGATACGGCTTTGCCATCTTTGGTATAGGCCTTGCATGCATGCGGAACGACGACATAAGCACAACGCGTTCCCGTAAAGCCGGCACACTTGGAAAAAGAACGTAATTCAATTGCGATTTCTTTTGCCCCGTCAATTTCAAAAATGCTATGCGGTATATCTTCTTCTGTAATATATGTTTCGTAGGCTGAATCATAGATAATAATAAAATTTTGGTCATGGGCTGCTTTTACCCACGTTTCTAATTCAGCTTTTGACATAGCTGTCCCCGTAGGATTGCTCGGGTTACAAAGATAGACGATATCTACTTTTTCTGTTGGCGGTTGTGCTTTAAAGCCATTTTCAGCCGTGCAAGGCAGGTAGACGACCTGTTCATAAATACCTTTATCGGCAAGATAATTGCCTGTATGTCCGACCATTACATTGGAATCTAAATAAACGGGATAGACCGGATCGGCTACGGCAAATTTCAAATCTTGCCCGAAGATTTCTTGAATGCAAGCGACATCCGTTTTAGCACCGTCACTGACAAATACTTCATCAAGATCTAAGGAAATATTGCGACGGTGATAATCACCTTTTATAATGGCTTGACGTAAAAAGTCATATCCCTGTTCGGGACCATAGCCGCGGAAGGTATCAGCATGACCCATTTCATCTACGGCTTTATGCATTGCCTGAATAATCGCAGGTGCTAATGGACGAGTAACGTCCCCAATACCCAAGCGAATAATAGACGCATCGGGGTGATGTTTAGAAAATTCAGCAACTTTTTGTGCGATAGAAGCAAACAAATAATTTCCGGGAAGTTTTAAATAATTTTCATTTACGTGAGCCATAACAAGCCCTCCTTATTCTTTCATACATAGTAACACCCTCTATTCTACTACATAGGAGGGGAATTGAAAAGAAAAAAACAAGGATGATTATCCTATTCATAGCGAAGTGCTTCAATAGGATCTTTGCGAGCCGCTTTGCGTGCAGGATATAAACCAAAAAACAGGCCAATAATGAGGGTAACTGAAAAGGAAAGAAGAATAGGATAAGGCGTAATTTGGGTTACCATATTCGGATTGAGGAAAGGTAAGATGTTGGCGATGGTAATACCAAAGAGAATGCCGATTAGCCCGCCGACGATACTCATGATAATCGCTTCGATTAAAAATTGAATTAAGATGGTACGAACGGTTGCTCCCAAGGCTTTGCGAATACCGATTTCACGCGTTCGTTCTGTGACGGATACGAGCATGATATTCATAATGCCAATTCCCCCGACCAGTAGGGAAATGCTGGCAATACTACCCAAAAATAAGGTTAACGTGGCCGTGTTTTTTTGGAGTGTCTTTAATAAACTTTTTAAGGTATCTACGGTAAAATCATCGGGCTTTCCCGGCAGAATATGATGGCGCTGACGGAGCAAGGAAATCGTACTACCCTTCACCATATCAATGGTTAAAGGGGAATCCGTTTCGATATTAATGGCATGGACATAATCAATGCCCATCAAGCGTTCTTGTGCTGTCGTTAAGGGAATGAGGGCTACATCATCTTGATCTTCGCCCCAAATAGAAGGCCCTTTTTTCTCTAAGACACCAATAATATGATAGGGCTGATTATTTAAGCGGAGTGTTTTTCCTACGGGATTTTGCATGCCAAACAATTTGGCAGCTACGGTTTGTCCGATGACGATGGTCCGACTGCGTGTATTCATATCGTCCGTAGAAATAAAGGTTCCCGATATTACCTTGGTATTGCGGACAGAAAGAAAAGACGGGGTTACGCCGTACATTGAGGTCGTGCGATTTTTGTTTCCTGCTACGAGTAATACCGATTGAGAAACCATAGGAGAAATATGTTTAATATGCGGAAGCTCTTTCGAGATAGCCAGGGTATCAGCCAGGGTGAGCGAATGGTTATCGGCTTCGGCTGTTTCATCGGGAGAAGCATTATTGCCTGGGGTGATGATGATCATATTACTTCCCATGCTGGCAATGGAATTAGTGATACTCTGTTTGACCCCCATGCCAATGGAAATCATGATGATAACCGAGGCAACGCCAATAATCATGCCGAGCATCGTCAAGGTCGTACGTAGTTTATTAGCTAATAGGGACGCAAAGGCAATGGATACACTTTCTTTAAATAACATGGATGGTACCTCCTTTTCGTTCGTCATGTGTGATAGCACCATCTTGTAAAAGTAAGCGCCGTTCTGCACGAGCTGCGATTTCGGGTTCATGCGTTACTAATATAATCGTTTTTTGTTGTCGATGTAATGATTCAAAAATATCCATAATTTCGCTAGTAGAACGGGTATCTAAATTTCCCGTTGGTTCATCGGCCATGATGATCGCGGGATCGTGAATTAAGGCACGGGCAATGGCAACTCGCTGGCGTTGACCGCCGGATAATTCGGTGGGCTTGTGATGCATCCATTTTTCCAGACCCACGGCTGATAATAAAGCAGCGGCCTTTTGTTCCCGTTCTTTCTTAGGAACACCGGCATAGATGAGGGGTAAAGCGACATTGGCAAGGGAGGATATACGTGGCAACAGATTAAAATTTTGAAAGACGAAGCCGATATCGCAATTCCTTGTTTTTGCCAGTTCATCATCCGATAAATGGGCTACTTCGCGACCATTTAATTGATATGAGCCGGAATCAGGGCGATCCAAACAGCCGAGGATATTCATGAGCGTTGATTTACCTGAGCCGGAAGGACCTACTAATGCTGTAAATTCACCCTTTTCGACAACTAAGTGAATATTATGTAAGGCCGTAAATAAGGTGTTCCCTATATGATAGGTTTTTTTTATATCCCGAAGGGTAATTATTGCTTGTTTCATCGTGTACTCCTATATGACAGGGGGATCGTCATCCATAGATGGTGCGGCAGCGGCATAGGATAAGGAAACAACGTCCCCTTCCTTTAGACCGTTACGAATTTCAATATACTTATCACTAGATAAGCCAGTTGTTACGGGCACACGCGTATGACTGCCATCGGGCATAATGCGCGTTACATAGGAACCGGAGGCATCGGTCTGTAATGCTGCCAAGGGAAGCGTTAAGACGTCTGGTAAAAGGGAGGTTGTAATTGCTACACGAGCCGTCATACCTAGACGTAATATAGTATCAGGATCCGTGACGAGTAACGTCACTTCATAATAAATGACGGGCGTATTTGTTGAAGCACGATCGGTGTTATCCCGATCCCACGTATTATTGGTATCGGTTTGAGCTATTTTCTGCACACGGGCCGTAAAGGTTTTATTCGGATAGGCATCGACAGTAAAGGTTGCCATCTGACCGGGCTTAACATGACCAATATCAGTTTCATCAATTTTGGCAATAATTTGTTTTTGTGTCGTATTAGCAAGGCGCATAATCACGGTTCCAGCTCCGTTTCCTTGGGAGATGAGTGTGCCGACACTCTTAGGGGCACCAACGACAACTCCATCCATGGAAGCACGAATGATCGTTTCATTCAAGTCGGCTTGTGCTTCGGTTAAGGCACTACGGGCTGCATCATATTCCGCTTTAGCCGTATCGACTGCTTGTTTTGCTCCGGCACCATGGCGATACAACGTCAAGGCCCGTTGATAGACCTCGCCGGTTTGTCGCACCTTAATTTGAGCTTGATCGCGTTTTGCACGATAATCGGAGTCATCTAAGCGGGCGATAATCTGTCCTTTCTTTACTATATCGTTTTCATGTACCAGCACGTCTTGTAAACGTGCCGTAATTTTTGAGGATACTTCAACAAATTCGAGTGGACTTATCGTACCGGTAGCCGTGACATGCGAGGTGATAGTGCGGCGAGTTACCGTATAGGTTTCTGTGGGAACCGACGGTTGTGACTGTTGCTGATAGCGGATATAGCCATAAATGCCTCCGGCGATGATGAGGAGGACAAGCAGACCTAAACCTATTTTTTTCTTGCGAGTTATATTCATATAGTAGCTCCTTTATATCTATTATAATATCTAATATCAGTATATAAAAATAAAGCTATTTACACCAGTACGTTCTATAAAAATTTGTCAAAAATAAAAGACATAAAAAATAACGCCGAATGTAACGGCGTCTTTTTTTACGAAATGTGCCGTAAAGCCACTGCCTTCAGGCATGGGGATATAAGGCATATTCATTTTTTTGTCGGCAATTACCAACTCTGCAAATTCTTTCAAAGTAATATTATTCATAGAGTTATTCAGTGATAATACACTAGATAACTCTTTTAGCATTTCATTTTTTACCGCCGTCGTAATACCACATTTGCGGACAAAGCCACTTTTATCGGTCTATTTTCACTTGCCGGTATTATCTTTATATGCCAATCGTTGGCACCATAATCTTTTTTCCCGTTGTATAGGATTTAAGAATTTGAAGTTTTCTGTTTTATTCATGGCGGATACCCCTTTTCAAGGACGAATATAGTTACTAAAGTGGATTAGAGGTATCTAAAGCAATTTATGAAGAACTGATACCGCAAGACCCACTATGCGGCAACTGCTGCAGTTATCCGCCGTACACACGATAGGCTTATACGCTGGATTGGCTGGCAAAAGATGCAGTGCCCCAGGCATATGGTATACGCGTTTTAGTGTATATTCATCGTCTATGGCGACGATTGCTATTTGTCCATCGTCTACATCTGGCTGCTTGCGGATAAGCACTATATCACCATCATAGATTTTCGCTTCTATCATGCTTTGCCCTTGTACCCGTACGGCAAAATCTGCTCGGGCAGCGTCGTCTATCGGTAGATATGCTTCTATATGCTCTTCTGAAAATATCGGCTGCCCAGCGGCTACCTCCCCCAGCAATGGTATAGTACGTTTACTTGTAGCTATGTTAGCAAGCGTTTCGTGGGATTCATCATATCCCATAAGCCACGTTTCGCTTACGCCCAGAGCGTACGCCAAAACTGTCAGTTTACGCTGTCCCGGTTCAGTTTTTCCCGATACGTACTGGCTGAGGTCACTACGCTGTATCTTCGCCCCAAATTTTGCACTATAAGGCTTACACGCTTCAATTATATCGATTTGCCGCAGCCTTTTTGTTTTCATGATGTATTTTAAACGCTGTGCCGTTGTTTCTCTTTTCATTTCTCACACCCCCTTATATAACTATTATAATGGCTTTGTGGATTAGAGTTACTCATGAGGTTACTAAGGACGAATAGAGTTACTAAAGCAATACATTATAGGCAACTACTTTACCGACAATATATAATCGTTGGGACTCCGCCGATGAAATAATAATGTCTGTATGAATAGGATTGGTACTGTTCGGGCGTAAAATAACTCTATTGTTAGTATCGTCCTTGTAAATATGCTTGATAGTATAGCCGTTGTCCGCACCTTCTACATTGGTGACTACAATATCCCCGTTAGATACCGACAAAACGTCTATATTCGTTTTTACAGCAATATATGATCCGTTTTGGATAATTTTATTCATGCTATCTTCATTTACTCTCATAATTAAAATGTGCTTATTTTTGGCGTATTTACCTAGAAAAATATCAGGTATTGAAACGGTAGGCAAATTACTTACACTGTCAACGGTTAAAGGATATCCCGCAGAAATAGACGCATCAAGAAAATAATGCATGTGTGAGTCTATATTTGTTGTAGGAATTACTTCCTCTGTATCTAAAAGTTGACTAGCTGAAATATTTAATGCTTTGGCAATCTCTATTAATTTTAACCTTGGTATATCCTGGTCTCCTTTTTCGATTTTAGATACAGAGGAACGGGACGCAAAACCGACTTTAGAAGCCAACTCCTCTTGAGAAAAACCAATCTTTAAACGGGCTTGTTTTATACGTTCCCCTATATTTTTTAATTTATTCATTTGTATTACACCTCTTATATAATATAGTATTATATAGTTTCCTTTAAATCAACTTTTTTATATTTTTTAAAAATAAATGTTGATTTTGTGGTGACAAACGCTATAATGATATTGACAAAAGGCAACAAAAGAAAAGAAATGATTAAAAGAATTGTAACGAGAGAGCAAAATGATTGGATTTAAAAGAAAGGAGAGATTCCATGGAAACTAAAAATAGTGCAATAAGAGTGGCGACACTAACGAGAAAACAGCTTGCCGAGCGTTGGCACTGCGACGTACACACAATTATCAGATTTGAAAACGAAGGACACATACACCGTTGTCCGAATGTTGCCGGACAAGTGCAATACCCGATTGAAGAAATAGAGCGGGGAGAAACTCCAGAGCGTAAGCCCGTAACGGCACATGACATCGTGCGGCTAGAAAGGAGAATAAAACAACTGGAAAAGGTATTAGAAAAGAAAGAAAACACGCTAACCGAGTTAAAGGAGAGTTTAACGTTATTAGTAAAATCATTATGACAACGAAAGAAAAAGACATCTTGAAATTAATTATGAAAAACAAGCAATACCTATAAGGGCAAGAAGAAATATTAAGCAAATAACGCCTAGGAGAAGGTGCGTTTCACTTGTCGCCCACTCATTTAAGGAAGCACTAGAGGTTGCTTCGAGGTGCTGTTGCATAATTGTCTTGAGGGAGTGATATAATAAGAAGATAAATAAGCTATTAAGTCCACCTTTGAGGAGATTAAAAGGCAAAATAGCGGGGATGATTAATTGGAGAACGGCCGCACGAGAACAACCCATATAGAGGGGCGTGATCCAGATATTCCACAGAATCATGCTTATTGTCAAGAGTAAAGTGCCTCCACATAAGGCGAGAAATAATCCTTTGCGTGAAGGATGGCGATGAAATACGGCAATGACAGCACAAGCAAAAGATGCACTAGCAATCGTATTCATGATACAGCCGAGAATGCCCGTATCACTGACGGTCAGCATTTCGAGGACAGACGTGATAAAAGAAAGGGAAAGGGTCGCAAACGGACCAAAAAAGAAACCACTTAAGGTAATGATTACATCTTTTGGCGAATACGTTAAAAAAGGTAGTAATAAGGGAATGCGAATGAGGGCTACCGACAGTAAGGCGATGGCACAACACATGCCCAATAGCGTTACTTGATGGATGCGGTTATGATTCATGGTAGAAACTTCCTTCCGTCTTGACAATGTAAAATAAAGGATGGGAGAATTATATTTTTATCTATTTGTATCTTAACACAGGTTTTCTTATCTCACAATGGAGGGGGAGGAGAAGGACAAGAGAAGGAGTTGACTTTTACAGAAGGGACAAGTACACTGAAGATAATATAAGGAAAGGAATAACATCTATGAGAGAAAAAAAACAGCACACCTCCTTGTGGATATCACGGGGTGTATGGACTGTGGTAGTCGGGATGGGACTGAGCCTAAGCAGTATTTTTAGCGGTGGCATCGGTTATGCCGAAACAACGCCGGACATGTCAGAACAGATGACGGCCCTGATTGATGCGGTACCAACGGCAAAAGATAAGAATAAAGAAACGGATAAAGAAAAGAAAAAGAAGGAAACTCCCTATGAACGGCTGTTAGCGGATGCATCTAAAGAAGAAAAGCCCGTACCCATTAGGGATAATGACACTATTGCGGATTTGGTGGCAACATTACAACCGTTAGCTCCCCTATCGAAAGAAGATGCGAAGACGATTGCTGCATGGGATTCTGTCGTGATCGCTCCGTTGACCAAAGAAGATATAAACATTGGTGGTATTTATCGAGGTATGTCGGGTAAACAACTAATTGCACGTTTTGGGCAGCCTCAAAAGCGGCAAAAAAAAGATCGCCTGGTAACATGGACATACGAACAACCAAACCAGTCCTTTCATTGTGAATTGCGAATGACTCGGAATGGCAAAGAAGAAGATGCCCTAGTTGAAGCAATGACCTTGACGAAAGGTCAGGACATTGATATAGGTAGAAAAATTCATCTTAATATGCCAACGGAACAACTTTTGTGTACCTTTGGTGTACCGCATAATGTCTTACGAGATGTGAAAGCGAATGTTTATTACATTATTTATGAACAGGCTGATACGGATCTTATTTTTGCCGTTGCTGAGCGGCGTATTCAACGGGTTGCTTTCATGCCGGCACGTTATCCTTATCATAATGAGCAGGCGGTGACACGGCGAGAAGAACGGGTGGAACGCGATTTTTCCCTGATGGGGTATTCGCTGGGTGATGAATTGGTAAAACGGCAATATAACATGTGGAAAAGTAAACTACATCGTGGCTCATATACGGTTTGGCTGTATGGTGATTATGGCGTGCTTGTTAACGCCAAAGGAAACGTAGAACGGATCTTTTTATTGACCAATAGCGGGTATACAAGTCGTGGTGTCACCTTAGGGTATCGTCTTTCTACCGTCTTGGCGTTGTATGGACAACCGGAATTTGTCGTGTGGGGAAAGAAAGATGAAGGAGTTGATGTGTATTATTACCATCATCCCATTTTGTCCAGTGCGTATTTAGCTATCGTCATTAAACGAGAAACGCAACGTGTTGATGATGTGATTGTTACAGCTATGCCACTTGTCCGCTTGCAAGATCAATTAGCACGCTATGGGTTACCATAATGCAAGGACGTATAAAATAGGTGCATAAGACGTATCTTTAATTCAGGATATTCCCTTTACATTTGCGTATTTTTTCTATTATAATGAACATAACGTATTTCAATACTTAGCAAACGAAGGTGATTTCCATGGTGACAGAGGCAGACGTTTTACAGCGGTGGAAGTATATCGCACAAGAAAAAGAAAAAATGCTTATTCTTATTGGCGGTGCTGGTTCGGGTAAAAGTAAAGTCATACGAGAATTATCCGAACAGGACGGTTGGAAAATGTGTGAAGCACGGGATATGTTTGATGATGAATTCCTGAAAATACCACGTGCAGATCGACCGGAGCGAGCAGTGGAATTGATTTCCCAGGCCTTACAGCGGTTACATGCACGGGTAGTACTCATTGATAATGTGGAATTTTTGTTTGCACCCATGTTAAATTTAAATCCCGTTCATATGTTGCTGGAATTAAGTAAAACCTTTCCCATTGTAGTTAGTTGGCGGGGAAGTTTAGAGGGAAACACGTTGTATTTTGAACACAACGGTGAACCGAAATATGCGAAGTTTACGGTTCCCAATACGAATCATGTGATTTCTATGGACGCATAGGGAAGTAGGCTGCGGAGGAAGTCTTTGCAGCCTGCTTTTTTTTAGTACGGTTACAAGACAGAGAAAGAAACAGAAAGGAAGCAAGAATATATGCAAGATGCAATAACAGCAGTCCTATTAGGGATAGTAGAAGGCCTTACAGAATATATTCCCGTATCATCAACAGGACATATGATTTTAGTAGGCGATTGGGTAGGTTTTACAGGCGTGCGTGCCGGTGTTTTTGAAGTATTCATTCAATTAGGAGCGATTTTATCGGTTCTCCTCATATATAAAGATACGTTTTTACGCATGTTTACACGCTATGACTGCCTGTATTTATATAAACGGAAAAACTGGTTCCGCCGTGATACGGGATTGACGTTGGCTCATATTGTGGCTGGGATTGTTCCTGTCATGATCATTGGCCTATTGGCACACCATGCGATTAAAACCTATTTGTTTTCTGCCGGGACGGTTATTATCGGCTTGATTGTGGGGGGCATATTCATGCTCGTTGCCGAAAAACTGCATGTTCACACGGTTTGTCGCGATGTAGAGCAGATGACCATTGGCCAAGCCTTCTTTGTAGGTTTGTTTCAAGTTTTCGCGTTGTGGCCAGGCTTTTCGCGGTCTGGATCGACCTTAGCGGGTGGCTTACTACTTGGCGTTAGTCGGAAAGCGGCAGCAGATTTTTCTTTTATTATAGCCGTCCCCGTTATGCTTGCGGCCTGCTTTTTTGATTTATACAAAAATTGGTCCTTATTAAGTAGCGATGATATTCTGATGATTGCCATTGGCTTTATCGTTGCCTTTGGTGTTGCCTATGTATCCGTATTGTGGTTTTTACGGTTCTTACACAAATCAACGTTAGCATCGTTTGCGTATTATCGCTTTTTTATAGCCCTCATTTCGTGGGTATATTTTTTCCTTTTGCATTAAGGTAAGTATGGATGTACTAGACTTGCATAGAGAGATGGGGAAGCCCGTTATGTATAGGGAGGAACGACATGACAGCAAAGAAAAAAATTCAATTAACCAGGCGATCATCACGTGAAATAGCCTTGCGAAAAGGATTTGAATTACCTGCACGAGAAGGAAAGGGCGTCATTGGCTTTGAAGATATGGGCGATTTACGCTTTAAATATTTTCATTTAGAAGGACGGCTCACGAGATGGCCTTTTTTCGCACGGATGCTTTTATTGACAGGAGCACAACTCGTATTTACCCTCATTTTATATACGCGTTTTGTTGAAGCCCTTTGGATTGGGCGACAAGATTTAGGAATACTCTTTTTTTGTATTTTTATCGTCTTATCCATTCCCGTTATTCGTGCACAAGTATCGTTGGGCGTACGGCGTTGTCACGATCTGAATTTGCAAGGTGCCGTGGCCGTATTGCCTTTAGTGGGGTATCTGTCCCTATATATATTGGCTGTAGGCAAATGGATGATTCCTTTTACGGTAGTTGCCGTTTTTGTTCTCCTCGCCTATCTTTTATTGTTTACGATAAAAGGTAAAGACGAAGATAACATATATGGCAAAAAAGCAGCATAAATGCGAACCCAATAGGGGGGCATATTCGTTTTACAAAGGAAGATAAAGCATGTATAATGAAAAAAAAATGTAAAAGGAGCGTATCTATGAATGATCCTATGATTGAGTTGGAACATGTCAGCCACGCTTATCATGATGAACAAGGGGCAGAAGTATTTGCCGTTAAGGATGTATCCTTGAAGATTGACCGCGGCGAGTTTGTATCCATTATTGGGACAAATGGGTCGGGAAAATCGACTTTGGCTAAGCATATAAATGGATTATTATTACCGACAGAGGGAATATGTAAGGTTGTCGGTTTAGACACAAGAAAATCGGAGAATATATGGAAGATTCGACAACAAGTGGGGATGGTATTTCAACATCCCGATAATCAAATTGTCGCATCTATTGTGGAAGAAGACGTGGCCTTTGGCCCTGAAAATTTAGGGGTTCCGTCAGCGATGATTCAGCAACGCGTACACGAGGCCTTGGAACGTGTAGGCATGACGGCCTTTGCGAAACATGGACCGCATTTATTAAGTGGTGGTCAAAAACAGCGCATTGCTATTGCGGGTATTTTGGCGATGCAATCGACCTGTATCGTATTGGACGAACCAACGGCGATGCTTGATCCGGAAGGACGGCGTGAAGTGATGGAAACGCTTTTGCAATTACATCGCGATGGCGTAACGATTATTCTAATTACCCATTTCATGGAAGAAGCTGTCCAAGGTGAGCGGGTGGTTGTGATGAACCAAGGCCAAGTACAATTAAGCGGTACACCACGGGAGATTTTTTCACAAGTAGAAACCTTACAGCAGTTAGGCCTAGATGTACCTGTCGCCGCCGAAATTGCGACAGAATTACGAAAGAAACAGGTGCCTTTAGGGGCATCCATTATTACCAAAGAAGAGTTGGGAGATGCATTATGCCCATTACATTAGAAGGTGTATCGCATACGTATGGAAAGGGTACGCCCTTTGAAAAAAAAGCCTTAGATCCTTTACAAGTGACGATTCATGATGGGGATTTTATAGGTATCATCGGTCATACCGGATCGGGAAAATCGACACTTGTGCAAAGCTTAGTTGGCTTAATTAAACCAACGACAGGACGCGTTTTGGTAGATGGACAGGATATTGCCGAAAAGACCGCGGCGGGTCTTGCAGCAAAAAAGAAGGTTGGCATGGTGTTCCAATATCCGGAATATCAATTATTTGAAGAAACGATTGCCGCCGATATCGCCTTTGGCCCTAAAAATATAGGTGTACAAGGTGAAGCCTTGACGAAACGGGTACAGGAAGCAATGGAATTTGTGGGGCTTGATTATCAGACTTATAAAGACCGTTCCCCCTTCCATTTAAGTGGCGGACAAATGCGGCGTGTTGCTATTGCCGGCGTGATTGCCATGAAACCGACCTACTTAATCTTAGACGAACCATCGGCTGGGTTGGATCCGGTAGGACGGCGTGAAATTTTTGCACAAATACAACAATTACATCAGCAAAAAGGGGTCACGGTTATTTTGATTTCTCATAATATGGAAGACATTGCACGGCTAGCTAATCGTGTGCTAGTCCTTGCACAAGGGCGAATTATTATTGACGATGAACCACTGGACGTCTTTGCTAAGCGGCGACAGCAATTACAGGCAGCCGGCGTTGATGTACCAGCCATGACGGATGTTTTGCAATACTTGCAGCACCGTGGACTTGACGTACCGGCGGCAGTACATACGGTACAAGAAGGAACACAGGCCATTTATCAGGCTATAAGGGAGGATTGGCATGCTCACTGATATTACATTAGGACAATTTTTCCCGGGAAACTCTTTTTTGCATCGCCTTGATCCACGGGCAAAGATTATAGGAACGATGATTTTTATCGTAGCCATCTTTTTAGCCAACTCCTTATGGGCATATATCGGAGTAGCTGTATTTGTTATAGGCAATTTTTGGTTATCCCGTTTACCGGCAAAATTAATCCTTTCATCGCTAAAACCATTGTGGGTGATTATCGCTTTTACGATGGGCGTACATATTTTTACTACGCCAGGGACGCTGGTATGGCATTGGGGGATACTACACATTACATGGGAAGGACTTACGCAGGGAGCATTAATGACGGCACGGTTAGTCTTTTTGATTGTCTTCTCGTCACTCCTTACCTATACGACGTCGCCCATCGTCTTAACCGATGGTATCGAACATCTGCTTAAACCGTTTAGCCGTATGGGAGTACCTGCTCACGAACTAGCTATGATGATGACGATTGCCTTGCGGTTTATTCCAACCCTCTTAGAAGAAACGGATCGGATCATGAAGGCACAAACTGCACGGGGTGCGAATTTTACGTGCGGTTCCATTTGGCAACGGGGAAAAAACATGATTCCCTTACTCGTACCTTTATTTGTGAGTGCTTTTCGCCGGGCTGATGAACTGGCAACCGCCATGGAAGCGCGGTGTTATCGCGGGGGAGAAGGGCGGACGCGCATGTATGAATTGACCTATACACGGCGTGATGGCATAGCGATTACAGCCGTTATCGTGATGACGATTTTCTTGGCGGTATTACGATGGCTATAACAAGAGAGAATATATGTCTTACCGTTGCCTATGACGGGACGGATTTTCACGGCTTTCAGCGTCAAGCAAATGCACCGTCTATTCAACAATATTTGGAAGAAAGCCTGACACAATTGTTGCACACGCCAATTCGCATCTATGGGGCAGCTCGTACGGACGCAGGTGTACATGCCTACGGTCAGGTCGTCAACTTTTATGGCACCTTGCCGATGCCGGTTGAGCGATTGCCCTTTGCCTTACGAGCCTATTTGCCACCGACAATTGTCGTGCGGACGGCTCAAATCATGCCGGAAATGTTTAGTGTCCGTCATGACAACTGTGGTAAATATTACCGTTATCGAATTATCAACGCCCCGTACAACGATCCGTTGCAACTCCGTTATGGGTGGCATATTCGTAAACCGTTAGATCTGCAACGGATGCAAGAAGGTGCGGAAATATTACGAGGAACACATGATTTTACGTCATTTGAGGGAAAAAATACCACGCCTATGAATCCTGTCAAAACAATGTATGCCATTACGTTTACACAAGAAAAAGAAAATGTAGATATACACGTTATTGGCAGTGGTTTTTTATATCATATGGTACGAAATATGGTTGGTGGTTTTATCGATTTAGGGTTACATCGGTTTACGACAATGAAATTTAGGCGTATACTGAATATGTTAGACCGAACTGCATTAGGAGCTACCGCCCCAGCGCATGGACTATATTTAGAAGAAGTGTTTTACAATACAACACGAAGACAGCTCATAATAGAGAACGTGCGACAGGGGATAGTTCGCTGAGACAACAACATATGTATGTTCAATATTAGACACGATAGGTGGGGGAGAGCTTGACAAAACATATTGAAGTGATTCAACGTGGCGAGCGAGAACGAATTCGGCGAATTGGATTTGTTCATTTTATGTCTATATCTACATTTGCGGCATCTATGGGGTATTGTGGCCTCTGTTTTGGATGGCGTATGGCACATGAATTGTGGGGAGTGCCATCTATTATAGGAGAAGGATTTGGCATGTTTGCCTTACTCTTATATGTACTTATTTTTGTGCGGTATTTTCAGAAATGGCGTATTGATGCAGCAGCCGTACTTGCTGAATGGAATAGTCCAACGAAAGTTAACTTTTTTGGGACCTTTAACGTATCGACCGTATTACTGGCAGCCGTACTGGCCCCGTATCAGCATACGCTGGCCAGCTTTTTCTGGTATGCCGGGATGATTTTAATCATGGTCTTTAGCTGGATTTTACTAAAACACTGGTTGTATGACGATCAAGTTGTCGAATCGGTGACACCCGCATGGCTACTTGCCGTACTCGGACCGATTACGATTCCCGTAGCAGGTAATATGTTGCAAAATCCGGGGTTTCACGACATCTCCGTGTTTTGTGTCGCCATTGGGCTGGTGACGGGGATACCTGTTATCGCCTTGTTATTTACGCACAGCATTTTTTCTAAACATGTACCCGATGCGGTCCAACCGAGTTTAATGATTTTAATGGCACCTTTTGGCATGGGATACATTACTTATACTTCGACATTTCATGCGGATATCTTTACAGAACTATTTATCAATGCGGGCATATTTATGTTTTGGCCAGTAGTACTCAAGATTGTTCACGTGATGCGACGTTCTACGTTCTGTATGGGCTGGTGGGCATGTAGCTTCCCTACCATGGCCTTTGCTAATGGCGTCTTGCATTACAGTATGGATTACCCTGTTTTTTGGACACGTGCCTTAGGACTGGGATTACTTCTCTTCGGGACGACCCTGATCTTGTATTTATCCATTAAAACACTTTATGCAGCGTATAAGAAAACGCTTTGGCGTTTGTATTAATCCGCTGCTTTATGCTAGTGGATAAACGATAATGAACAGGATAGGAATAACCATAAAGGATAGAATATAGTATGACAGATAAACGATTACGATGGATTATCAAATGTATCGGCATCGTCATGATTGCAGCCATACTCTTTGGTATGCAATTGTGGTTACCTGATTTTTTTATGACCATGGGCCATCTTATCTTTCAAGGAGATTTAGACGGATTGGCCCGATACATTGAATCTTTTGGCTATGCGGCGATTATTGTCAGTATTGGCATGCTTGCCCTGGTTAATGCCGTAGGTTTTCCATCCATTTTATTTTTAACGGTTAATGGCATTATTTTTGGACTTATTCCGGGAATTATTATTTCTTGGATAGGGGAAGTCATTGGCATTGAAATTAGTTTTCGCTTGACACGAACACTTTTTCATAAACAAGCTAAAAAACTATTAGCCAACAGTCAAGTTTTTGAAAAAATGGACTCTCATAGTGGTATAAAAACATTACTACTAGGGCGAGCCATTCCTTATTCACCGAATATGTTGGTGACTGCATTTGGTGCGTTAAGTAACGTATCGTATCGCGATCACTTTATTGCCGATGCATTGGGGAAACTCCCTGCGGTTATTATCGAAGTATGGCTGGGACATGATTTGCTGCGCATACAAGAACATTGGCAACGGTTAATTGCCTTAGTGGTTCTTGTCGCCTTGGTATATGGTCTTATTTGGCTACGGAAACGACGTCAACGAAAAGAACGGATAAAGAAAACACCTTCGTTGTAAATACATATACAACGAAGGTGTTTTCTTTTTGGAGGGCATGTATAAACATACCAAAAAATGAAAACGAAATATAAAATAAAAAGCTTTTTTTAAGCCCTTATTTTGCGAAATAACGATCTAACAAGCCGTCAAATACACGACCATGACGAGCTTCGTCTTTTGCCATTTCATGAACTGTATCATGAATCGCATCTAAGTTTAATTGCTTAGCTAACGTGGCTAATTCCTTTTTACCGGAGCAAGCACCTTGTTCAGCAGCGGCACGCATTTCTAAGTTTTTACGCGTATCGTCCGTTACCACTTCACCGAGCAATTCAGCAAATTTAGCCGCATGTTCTGCTTCTTCAAAGGCAATACGTTTATATGCTTCCGCAACTTCCGGGAACCCTTGACGATCGGCAACACGGCTCATGGCTAAGTACATGCCGACTTCTGAACATTCACCGGTGAAATTCATGCGAAGACCTTCCACGATGCGTTCATCAACGCCGTTTGCTACACCTACATGGTGTTCATCAGCATATTCTTTTTTATCGCCTGTTAATTCGTTGAATTTGTTTTGAGGAGCACCACATTGGGGACACTTTTCGGGAGCGTTGCTGCCTTCATATACATAACCACAAATACTACATACAAATTTTTTCATGATAAATCCTCCTATATAAATACACATTTATATGTCGCTATGTTTTTCAACATATAAAACTAATAACTAACAAATATGAATTACTTGTTATGTTGATAGTATAACAGAAGATTTTGATAAAAGCAAGAGTAAATATAAGCAAATATTAAATAAAAATAATTATCGTTTATATTTAATATGGTAGTAGCAGAACGGCTATTGACAAGAAAAGACAAAGATGATAAACTAATACAAGTTAAAAATAAAGTAGAAACTATCCGTTTCTCACCTTACATGACGACAAGTTACTAAGGTTTATGATGAAGGCAATGAACGGATAGTGAATACTATTCGTTCTTTTTTTTGGAGGTGAAAGACCATTAGTAAGGAAACACGTATCAACGATCAAATTAGAGTCCGCGAAGTTCGTGTCGTCAGTGATGCGAATGAACAATTAGGTGTTATGTCGATACGTTCAGCACTGCAAATTGCTGAAGAACGTCACTTAGATTTAGTAGAAGTAGCACCAAATGCCAAGCCGCCCGTTTGTCGGATTATGAATTATGGCAAATATCGATACGAACAACAAAAGCGTGAAAAAGAAGCAAAAAAGAAACAAAAGGTATTGGTATTAAAAGAAGTCAAACTGCGGCCGAATATCGAAGACCATGACTTTTATGTCAAACTAAAAGGGGCCCAACGATTTTTAGGCGATGGAAGCAAGGTCAAAGTGACGATTATGTTTCGAGGCAGAGAGATGAGCCACCCCGAATTAGGGCGTGACTTACTGCTACGTTTCGCTAAAGAGCTTAATGAGGTCGCTCATGTAGAAAAAGAACCGAAATTAGAAGGCAGAAACATGACGATGGTCATGTCTGCGATTAAAGGAAAGCAATAGGAGGAAGTCGTTATTATGCCGAAATTAAAAACTCGCCGTGCTGCGGCAAAACGTTTTAAAGCAACAGGTACGGGAAAAATAAAACGTATGAAACCGTATAAGAGCCATTTATTGGAATCCAAATCACCAAAACGGAAACGCAATTTACGAAAAGCAGCACTCGTTTCTAAGACGATGACAGAAGCTGTGCGTAATATGTGCCCCTACATGTAAGAAAATAGAATTTAAATAGAGTAGTTGGAGGAATAAAATCATGGCTAGAATTAAAGTGGGTGTGACCGCACACGCTCGTCATAAAAAAATTGTAAAAATGGCAAAAGGATATCGTGGTACACGGAGCCGTTTATTTAAAAAAGCAAATGAAAGTGTAATGAAAGCATTGTTCTATGCACGTCGTGACAGAAGAGCGAAAAAACGTGAATTCCGTAAATTATGGATTGCTCGTATCAACGCTGCTACTCGTGCACAAGGACTTAGCTATAGCCGCTTTATTTACGGTTTGCAAAAAGCAGGTGTTATGGTAAATCGGAAAATGCTTGCTGATTTAGCTGTTCATGATGCAGCTGCTTTTACGAAGTTAGTAGAATTAGCGAAAGCACAATAAGTAAGGAAAATACAAAACCGAAGTATTCGGTTTTGTATTTTTTTTGCTTGTAAAAAAGCATGTACAAAGGCGATAAAAAAAGCTTGACGAAATAAGATTATATGATATAATAGTTTTTGTCTTTAAAAGTATTTTCCATAGACATGCCGGAGTGGCGGAATTGGCAGACGCACCTGACTCAAAATCAGGCGGGTAACACCGTGGGGGTTCAAGTCCCTTCTCCGGCACCACCAAAACATCCTACGGGATGTTTTTTTTATGCCTCCATATAGGGCGATACCGTTTTCATCCCATTGTGCCTGTGGTATAATAAAGTATATTAAAAAACTGAGGGGGAAAATCATGGAAGCGATTTTTTCAAGACACAGTGTACGAAAATTTTTACCTAAGCCCGTAGAGAAAGAAAAATTAGAACGATTGCTACAAGCTGCCATGGCCGCACCTTCCGCAGGCAATCAACATCCATGGGAATTTTACGTGGTACAAGAGCCGGACGTATTGCAACGCCTTGCCACATGTAGTCCGTATGCAGGTTGCTGTGCTCAAGCACCGGCGGCGATTGTTGTCTGTAAGCGGGATAAACTAGTTCGTTTTCCCGGCTTTGCCAATCTGGATTTGAGTGCGTGTACCGAAAATATATTGATTGAAGCATCTTATTTAGGGCTTGGTGGCGTATGGTTAGCCTTAGCACCGTACAAAGCCCGTATGAAAGCGACCGCTCGTACCTTGCAGACGGCGGCAGATTCCATTCCTTTTGCCATAGTCCCTATTGGGTATGAGGCCGAACCAAAGGCAACGGTTGAATCCAGATATGACGAAACACGCATTCATTGGTTGTAAAAAAAGCAGGGACTCGTTAAGAGTCCCTTTTTTATAAGGGAGATGGTTATATGGGGTTTAGTGAAATGCTACTCGTGATGGTAGTTGCTTTTATCATACTAGGTCCACAAAAATTACTGGAAATAAGCCGTTCCTTAGGAAAGGCTGTGCGTGAATATAAAAAAGCGATGAACGAGATCGATGAAGATGTAGTAGAGGTAGAAATCACGCCGTCTGATAAGAAAGCGAAAACGACGCCTGCGGACAACCCGGAAGGGAGAGGGCATGAACACGGTACGGACACCCCAACATCCATATGATGAAAAAATAATGCCCGTAGAAGGGCATGTACAGGAACTACGAAAGCGAATTATTCGTGCTGTTCTTTGGTGGGGGATTGCATCAGGAGGAGCTTATTACTACATTGAAGACATCGTAAGATGGCTTACCAAGCCGGCGGGCAAAGTGTATTTTTTAACGCCAACAGAAGTTTTTTTTGCCTATCTCAAACTATCCCTTTGGCTTGGCTTTTTGATCGCCTTACCCGTTTTGGTCTATGAAGGGTGGGCATTTTTTGCCCCTGCCTTTGAACCGAATTTACGGAAAATAGGGCGGCGTTTAGTCCCGGGCGGTGTTGCACTCTTTTATATAGGTCTTGCCTTTGGCTATATCCTAGTGCTACCAACGGCGATGACCTTCTTTTTGAGCTTTTCTACGCCACAATTAGCACCGTTATTTTCGTTTGGTGCGTATTTATCCTTTCTTATTATGTTTTTATTACCTTTTGGCATTGTTTTTGAATTGCCCCTTATCTTTTTCTTCTTATCGTGTTTAGGTATTGTTTCTGCGTCTACTTTACGCCATAAACGGAAATATTTTATCGTCTTTTCCTTTATTTTTGCTGGAATTATTTCGCCGACGACGGATATTTTTACGCAGACGATGATTGCTATTCCCATGCTCATCTTATATGAAGTTAGTATATGGTTATTAGCGTGGCAAAACAAGAAAACATAAGCAGATTACCAATGATGTAGAGCATATCAATGTGTATAAATATTTTTTGTATACAGTATATATTCGCTTATTATGCGTTCTATGCTTGTAATGTACGGACAGTTTGATATAATAAAAAGCATAGTGTACGATGCCATATTAGGCGTACCATTAATTGATTACATGACTTATCAGGAGGTTTTTTTCATGAAAAAAATTCGTTCGGTTTTAGTTGCAAACCGAGGTGAAATTGCAATTCGCGTATTTAGAGCCTGTAACGAAATGGGCATTCGGACGATTGCAATCTATTCTAAAGAAGATTCATTGTCATTACATCGCTTTAGAGCAGATGAATCTTATTTAGTAGGAGAAGGGAAAAAACCGGTTGATGCTTATTTAGATATTGAAGATATTGTTCGCATTGCTCATGAACATGATGTTGATGCGATCCATCCCGGCTATGGATTTTTATCGGAAAATGCTGATTTAGCAAAACGATGTGAAGAAGAGGGCATCATTTTTATCGGTCCACGTGTAGAACATTTAATCATGTTTGGCGATAAAATCAATGCTCGTATTCAAGCGAAAAAAGCGGGCATTCAGTATATCCCCGGCAGCGATGGTCCCGTGATGAACTATGCAGAAGTAGAACGCTTTGCTAAAGAAGTTGGGTTGCCAATTATGCTTAAAGCCGTAAATGGCGGTGGCGGTCGCGGGATGCGTATGGTTAATAACATGGTTGACTTGCGTGATGCGTATGATCGGGCAAAATCGGAAGCCCAATTGGCTTTTGGCAACGATGAAATTTATTTAGAAAAATGCATTATCAACCCCAAACACATAGAAGTACAAATTATGGGCGATGAACATGGTAATGTCATTCATTTATACGAACGGGACTGTTCCGTGCAACGGCGGCATCAAAAAGTCGTGGAAGTGGCACCGGCTTTTTCCTTGCCGGTTGAATTGCGGCAACGCATTTGTGCAGCTGCCATTAAACTAATGAAAAACGTGAATTATGTCAATGCAGGGACCGTAGAATTTCTCGTCACAGCCGATGGCAATTTCTATTTCATCGAAGTCAATCCGCGTGTGCAAGTAGAACATACGATTACTGAAATGATTACGGGAATTGACATCGTGCAGACGCAAATCAAGGTTGCCGAAGGATATGCCTTAGATAGCGACACCATCGGTATTCACAGTCAAGATGACATACGGTGCTTGGGTAATGCCATCCAATGTCGTATTACAACAGAAGACCCGATGAATAATTTTATGCCTGATTCGGGTAAAATTATGGTTTATCGTAGCGGTGGTGGCTTCGGCATTCGCTTGGATAGTGGTAACGCTTATACGGGAGCTATTATTACCCCTTATTATGACTCCTTGTTAGTAAAAACGGTTTCCAATGCCCTTACTCATGCTGGTGCTGTACAGAAAATGCTCCGTGCATTAAAAGAATTCCGTATTCGTGGCGTTAAGACAAATATCGGTTTTCTTATTAATGTACTAAGAGAACAATCCTTTGTCGATGGTTCATACGATGTTAATTTTATTGATGACCATCCTGAATTATTTAACTTGCCGGTAGTACAAGATCGGGGAACAAAACTCTTAAAATATATTGGTGAAACGACCATCAATGGCTATGGTGGTGCTGGTCATACGGAAAAACCTGTGTTTGAACCACTACAACTGCCGACCGTTCCTGAAGGCCCCTATCCAGACGGGACAAAGCAACGCTTTGACAGTCTTGGTGCAGAAGGCTTTTGCAAATGGGTATACGATCAAGAGCAAATATTCTTAATGGATACCACGATGCGTGATGCCCATCAATCTCTACTTGCCACGCGGGTTCGCTCCATTGATATGCTGCGTGTACTTGAAGCATCTTCCAAAAAATTATCGCAACTATTTTCTTATGAATGCTGGGGCGGTGCTACCTTTGATGTAGCCTATCGCTTTTTACAGGAAGACCCGTGGGAACGGTTGCGAGAAATGCGTGCAAAATCGCCGAATATCCTTTTACAAATGTTGATTCGCGGGGCCAATGGTGTTGGCTATACAAGCTATCCCGACAATGTGGTAAAACAGTTTGTCCAATTGGCTGCTAAAAATGGGGTTGACGTATTTCGTATCTTTGATTGCTTGAACAGTTTGGATAACATGTATGAAACCATTCAAGCCGTCCGTGAAACGGGGAAAATTGCTGAAGTCGCTCTTTGTTATACGGGTGATATACTCGATCCATCCCGTTCTAAATACGACCTGGCATACTATGTGAACATGGCCAAAGAAGTAGCCAAAGCAGGTGCTAACATTGTCGCCATAAAAGATATGGCCGGGTTACTTAAACCGGAAGCATCATATCGCTTGATTTCAGCGTTAAAAGACGTCCTTACCGTACCGGTACACTTGCATACCCATGATGGTGCAGGTAATGCGGTAGGTACGCTCTGCCGTGCCGTAGATGCAGGCGTAGACATTGTCGATGGCACGTTCTCCGCCTTTGCCGGTGGTACAAGTCAACCGAGCATGAGTACTTTTTATCATGCTATTCAAGGCAAAGCACGGAAACTTAACTTGGACGTTCAGGCGATGGAAGAAATGTCACGTTACTGGGCATCCGTTCGCCCTTACTATAAAGGCGTAGATAAAGCGGAAGCCTATCCGAGTACATCCGTTTACTTCCATGAAATGCCGGGTGGGCAATACTCGAATTTACATCAGCAAGCAAAATCCGTAGGCCTAGGCGAGCGGTGGCAAGAAATTCAAGCGATGTATCACCAAGTGAGCATGATGTTTGGTGACATCATCAAAGTTACGCCATCTTCTAAGGTTGTCGGCGATATGGCACTCTTTATGGTGCAAAATAATTTGACGGAACAAGCTATTTACGAAAAAGGCGATATTCTTGACTACCCCCAATCGGTCGTAGAATTTTTTGAAGGTCGCTTAGGTGTACCTTATGGCGGTTTTCCGGAAAAGTTGCAAAAAATTATACTCAAAGGTCAAAAGCCGTTAAGCGAACGTCCAGGGAAAATGTTAGCTCCCGTAGATTTTGAAGGTGTCCGCAAAAAATTAGCCGATGCAGGCTATAAACATGACGATGAAGACGTTAACGCTTTTTGCCAATACGACAAAGTATTCCGCGACTATAATGAAAAACTCAAAATATATGGCGATGTGAGCGTTCTTGATACCCCCACTTTTTTCTTTGGCATGAATAAAAACGAAGAAATACATGTCGAAATTGAAAAAGGGAAAGACCTCATTATCACCCTCATCAACATTAGCGATCCCGATGATAGCGGTACTCGTACGATTACGTTCCTCTTTAACGGGGTGGAACGGGAAATCCAAGTTGTCGATAAGAGTATCGACTTACAAACCGTATCAAAACGAAAAGCCGATCCAACCGTACCGGGCGACATCGGTGCTACCTTATCGGGATCTGTCGTGAAAATACTCGTCACGAAGGGACAAAAAGTGAAAAAAGGTGAACCCTTAGTCGTTACGGAAGCGATGAAGATGGAAACAACCATTACCGCACCCCTTAGCGGTACGGTCGGTGAAATTTACGCCACCAAGGGGCAACCCATCATTAGTGGCGATTGCCTTCTTGAGATTATTGAATAATATAGAGTCAGCTAGAAAACACATATTCTACATTCGTAGGATATGTGTTTTTTTGTAGATGCATAAAACGGAAGAAGTAACAGGCGATCTCATATGCGTAAACACGTATAATAAAGCGACCGGTCGTAGATAAAGACATAAGCCATGCCGGTGTTTTCGGCAGAGGCGAACAAAGAAAGGACGTAACCTAAATGATATGCTGCATACATGGGGAGGGGGAGTAATGCGACCTAGCTCCCCCGTAGGTTGTATACTGTAAGCCGCTCTTAGGGATGCTTGCATTTAGCTATGTTTTTTAGGCATATCATGTGTTAGTAATTCCTATATCTATTATTGACAAGCAAGGGGTGAAAGTTTATACTTGAGTAAAATAGTAGAAATAAAAACGTAAGGTTTTTATTTTGAGTGAAGCATATAAGGAGGAAGGTATTATGGCAAAAATTATTGTAGTAGGGTCAAACCACGCAGGTACAGCAGCAATTAACACGATTTTGGACAATTATAAGGGAAATGAAGTCGTCGTATACGATAAGAATACGAATATCAGCTTTTTAGGCTGTGGGATGGCTTTATGGATTGGACAACAAATTCATTCAGGCGATGGCCTCTTTTATGCATCACCCGAAGGCTTAGCAGCAAAAGGTGCTAAGATTCATATGAATGCGGAAGTAACGGCTATTAATCCAACAAAGAAAACGATTACCGTTACCGTTGATGGCGTAGAAAAAGAAGATTCTTATGATAAATTGATTTTAGCAACCGGTTCTAATCCGGTAGTGCTTCCTGTTCCCGGACATGATTTGGAAAATATCCAATTGGTAAAATTGTATCAAAATGCCAAAGAAGTTATTGAAAAATTACAAGCACAACCAGACATTAAAGATGTAGTTGTTATGGGTGCCGGTTATATTGGCGTAGAATTGGCAGAAGCCTTTGAACGCTTGGGCAAACATGTGGTTATGTTAGATATGGCGGATCGCATTATGCCACGTAATTTTGATGTGAAATTCACGGATATGATGATGGAAAACATGAAAGCACACAACATTGAAATTCGTTTGGGCGAAGGTGTGCAAAAATTTGAAGGTAAAGATGGCAAGGTTTGCGCTGTTGTTACGGATAAAGGCACGTATAAAGCAGATATGGTTATTTCCGCTGTTGGCTTTAAACCGAACTCCGCATTAGGTGGCGATTTGTTTGCTCGTTTTGCTAATAATGCCTACTTGACGAATAATAAATTTGAAACGAGTCAAAAAGATATTTATGCTATTGGCGATTGCACGACCGAATTTGATAATTCAACGGGAAAAGAATCATACATTGCGTTGGCTACGAATGCTGTTCGTAGTGGCGTGGTAGCTGCTCATAACGCATGCGGTACGGCAATTGAATCTCTGGGTGTACAAGGGGCCAGCGGGATTTGCATTTATAACTTGAAAATGGTTACTGTCGGCTTGACGGTTGCCGCTGCTGCAAAAGCAGGTATTGAAGTAAGTTATACTGATTTTGAAGATACGCAAAAACCGGCGTTTATGGAAGTTGAAAATCCAAAGGTTTCTATTCGCATCGTGTATCGTAAAAACGACCGTGTTGTCGTAGGGGCACAATTGGCTTCGACGTATGATATGTCTGCACAGATCAATATGTTCTCCTTAGCTATTCAAGAAAAAGTTACTATTGATCGCATTGCCTTGTTAGACTTGTTCTTTATGCCTCACTTCAATCAACCTTATAATTATGTGACAATGGCAGCTTTAACGGCTAAATAATAGGAAATTTATGCTTGATAAAAAAAGGATTATCGTTTGCATGCGATAATCCTTTTTTTGCATTGACAAAAAAAATAAACTTGTTAAAATGATATACAATAAAAAAGCAATGAGCGGAAGAAAATAGTGCGTAGCGGTCAGAGAGGCAACGGTAGCTGAGAAGTTGCTCCGGTATAGCTATTGTGTCACCCGTGAGCTGACAAGAGGAAAGGCTTGTTCGGATACAGCCGTTATCTGTATTAAGTGGTCGCAAGGCGACAATATAGGTGGTACCGCGGAAGGCAGCATACTTTCGTCCTAGGGGATGAAGGTGTGCTTTTTTAATTGTAAGGAGGCGTTTAGATGAAGTGGAATAAAGAAAAGTTAGGAAGTTATGCACCTGGTGAAATAGAAACATCGTGGTATGAGCACTGGGAAAAAGCAGGTTATTTTCATCAAGAACCGGAAGCAGGGAAGGAAGCTTTCAGCATTGTTATGCCTCCACCGAATGTTACTGGCCAGTTGCATATGGGGCATGCGTTGGATAATACGTTGCAGGACATTTTAATTCGTTTTAAGCGAATGCAAGGGTATAATACGAATTGGATTCCCGGTACGGATCATGCTGGTATTGCTACGCAAGTAAAGGTCGAAGAAGAGCTGGCAAAGGAAGGGAAAACACGCTATGACATTGGTAGAGATGCTTTTTTAGAACGCGTGTGGGACTGGAAAAACAAGTATGGTGAACGCATTGAAAAGCAAATTCGCCGCTTAGGGTCGTCTTGCGACTGGAGTCGGAAACGCTTTACTATGGATGAGCAATGTGCTCGGGCGGTGCGAGAAGTCTTTGTTTCCCTTTATGAAAAGGGACTTATTTACCAAGGTACGCGTATTACGAATTGGTGTCCGCAATGTCATACGGCTCTTAGTGATATTGAAGTGGATCATGTGGATGAACAAGGGCATTTATGGTACATTAAGTATCCCCTTGTCGGCGAAGATGCATATATTACGGTCGCTACGACGCGACCGGAAACCTTGATGGGTGATACCGCTGTGGCGGTTCATCCGGAAGATGAAAAACTACGTCAGTTTATCGGTAAAAAAGTGCGTATTCCCCTGGTTAATCGAGAAGTAGAGGTTATTGGGGATACGTACGTAGAACGAGAATTTGGTACAGGTGCGGTAAAGATTACCCCGGCACATGATCCGAACGATTTTGAAATGGGCGTACGCCATAACTTGCCTTCTATTATGGTGATGAATTTAGATGGCACGATGAATAGTGAAGCCGGGAGTGCCTATGAAGGGATGACCCGTGAAGCCTGCCGTAAAGCAGTCGTAGCAGATTTACAGAAGCTTGGTTTATTAGATCACCAAGAAGACTTAGCTCATGCGGTAGGCCATTGTTCCCGTTGTCATACGACGATTGAACCGTTTGCGACAAAGCAATGGTTCGTTTCGATGAAACCGTTGACAACGGCGGCGTTAGAAGCGGTTTCCGCGGGGAAGACATCCTTCATTCCCGAACGGTTTGTGAAAACCTATAATCACTGGTTAGAAGACGTGCATGATTGGTGTATTTCTCGTCAATTGTGGTGGGGCCATCAAATCCCTGCCTGGTATTGTGAGGATTGTGGTAAAACCTCCGTCGCACGTGAAGATATTACCCATTGTATGCATTGCCAAAGCACCAACATACAGCGTGATCCGGATGTGTTAGATACATGGTTTAGCTCGGCCTTATGGCCGTTTTCCACGCAAGGTTGGCCGGATAAAACAGCAGATATCGAACAATTTTTCCCAACGAGCGTATTGGTTACGGGATATGATATCATCTTTTTCTGGGTAGCACGGATGATGTTCATGACGTGTGAATTTATGCAAGACATTCCCTTTGAACACGTCTTTATTCATGGGTTGGTACGAGATAGTCAAGGGCGGAAGATGAGTAAATCTCTCGGCAATGGAGTGGACCCCTTAGGCGTATGTGAAACATATGGAGCCGATGCCTTGCGGTTTACCTTGGTGACAGGCAATACGCCGGGTAATGACATGCGGTTTTATATGGAACGGGTGGAAGCCAATCGGAATTTTGCCAATAAAATTTGGAATGCCGCAAAATTTGTTATGATGAATGTGGAAGATTACGATCCGACCTATGTTCCTCAACGTGATGCGTTGACGCTCGCCGATCGCTGGATTATGACGACCTTCCATGAACGGGTAGCACAGGTGACAGCCGATTTAGATCGCTTTGAATTAGGGGCTGCTGCCGATAAGGTGTATGACTTTATTTGGAATTATTTCTGTGATTGGTATATCGAATTGGCCAAACCACGTTTATATACATCCGATGATGCCGTTGATCGGCGTACCGTTCAATACGTATTGGTCTATGTATTGACGCATACGCTCGAATTATTGCATCCCTTTATGCCCTTTGTGACGGAACACATTTGGCAACATGTACCGCATGAAGGCGAAAGCATTATGCTTGCACCATGGCCAACGGCACAGGCAGAATGGCTATTTACAGAAGATGCCAAACAAATGCAAGTGCTTATGGAAGCGGTGAAAGGAATTCGTAATTTGCGGGCCGAATCACATGTGCCGATGGGGAAAAAAGCACCGGTCATCTTTGTACCGGCTAATGAAACAGCGGCGACATTGTTACAACAACATGAACAATATTTCCGTATTTTAGCTTTTGCCGATAAGGTAACGATTTTATCACCGCAAGCGGATAAACCTACGAATGCTGTCGTGGCAGTAGCCCCCGGCATGGAAATGTACGTGCAAGTGAAAGATTTGATTGATGTGGATAAAGAAATGGCACGTGTACTCAAAGAACAGGGAAAAGTACAAAAAGAAATTGAACGGCTCGAACACAAGCTGAACAATGCGGGCTTTTTAGCGAAGGCTCCTGCGGATGTAGTAGACAAAGAAAAGGAAAAATTAGGGTCTTATCAAGATAAATTAGAGATGCTCACACATCGCTTAGCAGAATTAAAGCAATTGTAAGAGGTGACAGGTATGACCTATGAAGAAGCGGTACAGTATATTGAACAGGCGAGTTCCTTTGGTATCCAACTGGGACTTTCGCGGATTACCGCCTTATTGGATATATTGGGAAATCCTCAACGGCAGTATCAAACGATACACGTGACGGGGACGAATGGAAAAGGCTCAGTAACGGCGATGGTAACAGCGGCATTAGAAGCGGCCGGCTATCGGGTAGGTCGCTATACATCGCCCCATTTGGAAACGTATCGAGAACGAATTTATGTACATGGGCAACTCATTTCGGCACCTGATTTTGCCGAGGCTATCGCTACGGTACAAGAAGGGGTCAACCAATTGACGGCATCCGGACAGGAAGCACCCACAACGTTTGAAATGCTTACAGCTGCCGCTTTTTGGTATTTTGCAGAAAAAAAGGTAGACTACGCCGTCATTGAAGTTGGCTTAGGGGGATTATTGGATTCAACGAATGTGATCACACCGGTTGTATCCATTATTACGAATGTCGATTTTGATCATATGAAATATTGTGGGCATACGATTGGCGAGATAGCTACGCAAAAAGCAGGGATTATTAAAGCGGGTGTACCCGTGGTGACAACGGCTACGGGCGAGGCCTTACAGGTCATAGCCAAAAGGGCGTATGCGAAACAAAGTCGCCTGTACGCATTGCATCATGGCTTTGACGTCATGCCGTTACCGCCGGGGGAAGATAAGACGACCCAAGCGATACGGGTGACGACAACCGCAGGCAAAACCATTGACGTGACCTTGCCTTTATTAGGACAGCATCAGCAGCAGAACGGTGCCGCCGCAGTGATGGCACTACTGGAACTGGCACGTACACGCAAGGCATTGACACGTACCGCTATTTGCCAAGGACTTGCCCACGTGCGTTGGCCCGGTCGTTTCCAAGTACTGACGGTACAAGGCAAGCAAGTGGTCATTGATGGTGCACATAACCCCGCAGGGATTACCTCCTTTTGTCAGACCTATGAACAGGTATTTGCACGTAGACCGCGGATATTCGTCTTTTCCGTACTAGCCGATAAGGATTATACGCACATGATACAAGAACTGTTTCGTTCAGATGATGAGGTCTATGTAGCTCCCGTACCCAATCCGCGTACGGCCGATCCAAAGGTGTTATGTCCGCAATTGCCTTGTCACGCTACGCCGTGTCAATCTTTGGAAGAGGCGGTTGATCGGGCGTTTACACACGCAACGGCTGAAGACGTCATTTGCCTCGTTGGTTCTCTTTATATGCAAGGTGTTGTACGAGCCTATCTGCGTGAACACTATCAGGCGAGTCTATGAGCAAGAACGTGTATACATTAATTTTGTTGTTAAATTGTAGTGCTTTTGTCATGAAAATGTGTTAAAAAAAGTTTACAAAAAACAAAAAAATGAGTATAATAAAAATATAATACTTAAGTATATACGGAATTCGTGCAAAGATTTTCGTGTATAAACATTGTGTAATATGAATGGGTGATGAATAAGGATGAACAAGCAGAGTGAAGCAGTAGAAATGGAACCAGTTCAACGAAAGACGAAGAAAAAAAATGATGCCATTAAGTTAGAACGAAAACGCAAATTTATTAAAATGTGGAAAAATTGGTTGTTTGATATCAATAAGTCAGAAGTAGATATTGCTAGAGAAATAGGCTTATCACAGCAAGCCTTTAATGCTAAGATGCGTAATGCGACAATTCGCTATACCGAATTAGCCGATATTGTTGAACAGCATGGATACACGATTGAAATAACAAAAAAACACTAACGTTAATGTAAAAATCACTCAAAACACCTATCCTGCAGATGTAGGATAGGTGTTTTTGGTAGATCCGGAAAATAGAAAAAAATGGCGGCTTTCCGTCATTTTTTTTTAGCTAGTCAGAAAGCGTCCGGTTTAGTATAATAACACGAGGAGGAAACGGACAATGGGTATTTTTACATATCATGTACGAGACCAAAAAGAAAAAGCACGGCAGCATATTTTGTACGCGTTGGCAGGAACCATCTTCTTTATGCCCTTGCAGCTGATAGCGATGGAAGTGTGTTTTATCCTTACGTTGGGCTTAGCCATTTATTATATGGCACGGTATGGAAGACCACGGCAGAGCAGCCAACCCTTAAACGTACCGGCCATATGCTTTGGTA
Organism: Megasphaera sp. UPII 135-E; assembly: GCF_000221545.1. Classification (NCBI taxonomy): domain Bacteria; kingdom Bacillati; phylum Bacillota; class Negativicutes; order Veillonellales; family Veillonellaceae; genus Megasphaera; species Megasphaera sp. UPII 135-E. The sequence goes on along the minus strand of NZ_AFUG01000035.1, from coordinate 46,527 downwards.
TCGTTGCCCTGCTATCCCTACATGCGACGGCGACACCCTTACGTAGCACGGCCTTTTACATCTATACGCTAGGGCAATATTTGGCACTGTATTATGTGGTACAAACCTTTGTCCGTGGCGCCGGGGAACGAAAGCAACTGTGTTATGTTTTTTTACTTGCCGCTGCGGCGGTTACCGTTTGCGGCTTTGGGCAATACATCCTTTCGCCTGTCGAAACGAATATATGGGTGGATAAAGACGCCTTTCCCTTCTTGTCGCGGCGGATGTATGCACCCTTATATAACCCGAACTTATTGGCACAATTTTTAGTCATTGCCCTTTGCGTCAGTATTAGTGTGCCTTGCAAGCATCCCTATCTGGTATGGGGCAAACGCATCCTTACGTTGGCGTTGGTCGGTGCGGTGATCTTAACCTACTCTCGCGGTGCCTGGCTCGCCTTGGCCGCCTTGTGCTTGTATTTGGGATGGGTAGAAAATAAACGCTGGTGGCTGTGGTTTTTGTGTGTCCCCCTTCTCTTTGGTTGGTACCATGACACCCTCTATGCACGGTGGATATCTCTTTTTTCCGTGAGCCAAGAAGACACCTCCCTTGCTATGCGGTGGTCCATGTGGAAAGCCGCCCTTACCATGGCCGGCACGCATCCCATTTTGGGTATTGGCTGGGGCGAATTTAAAACGATTTATCCCCAGTACAATTGGTTCATTAAGCATGCAGGCATTTGCATCTATCATGCACATAACATGTTTTTAAATATCCTCGCCGAAACGGGCATGACCGGCTTTTTTTTCTTCCTGTGGTTTTATGGAGGAAACTGGTATTACGCACGGTGTTACGACATTCATAACCATCAAGAAAGCTACATCCCCTTACTCATGGGGGGCATTATCATCGGTACGACCGTTTGTGGCATAGGTGATTTTGACTTGTTTGCAACGCAACTATCCATGACCTTTTGGCTGTGGTGCGGTATATTTGCCAATTGGTTTAGCGAAAATAATTTGCGAAATAATTCACACTAATATATAATAATATCATAGAATAGGATGTACTATCGTATGTATACTCATAATATAGGGGAAATACGCTAGTTGGAGGAATGATACGTGATGAGACATAAAAAAGGAATATCGGATGCCGTAATTGAACGATTACCATTATACTATCGAGATTTATTGTTATTGCGAGATGCGGGTATTGATATTATTTCCTCAGAAAGATTAGGGGAACGGTTAGGCATTACACCTGAACAAATTCGGAAAGACTTAACCTGTTTTGGTGCGTTTGGTAAAAAAGGGGTAGGATATTATGTTAGTGAACTGTGTCAACAAATTGTCGAAATTATCGGTTTGCAACAACATTGGAAAATAGGCATTGCCGGTATTGGCCATTTAGGTTGGGCCCTTGCTAACTATAAGACCTTTGAACGCTTAGGTTTTCGCACGATGGGGTTATTTGACGTGGATCATCGGATTATCGGACAAAACGTCGGTGGCATTACCGTAACATCAAGTGTCGATATGGGGAAAATTATTCGGGAACAACAAATTCAAATCGGCATTATTACGACCCCTGCATCGGTAGCCCAACAAGTGGCCGATGACATGGTCGCCGCTGGAATCAAGGGGATATTGACCTTTGCCCCGTTACGATTAAATGTACCTAATAACATTTTTGTTTTTCGGGAAGATCTCTCTATCGGGTTGAGTCGAATTTCTTATTACTTGACAAATTATTCAGATAAAACAGATACCTTTTAATAATATAGGTATAAGCATAACGGAAAAAACACCCTTTTTCATATAGAAAAAAGGTGTTTTTTTTGACCTATTTTGATATATCAAAGATTTTGCCCGGATTCAGTACATATTGTGGATCTAAGGCTTTTTTTATCGTTTTCATCAGGGCTAACGTGGCAGGATCGGTAAACCGTTCCATTAAATCACGCCGTTTGGCACCGATGCCATGTTCGCCGGATAAACGCCCGCCTAGTTGATATAAGGCCGTGTACAGTGCCGTTTGATTTTCGGTGACCCGTTTTTGCCAAGTAAGATATGATTCTTCGGCTGGTTTTAAAATATTAAGATGAATATTGCCATCGCCAATATGACCGGCAATGCGTGTGATAAGGTTATACTTATGTGCCAGGTCGGCAATGATGTGGAAAAACTCGCCTTGCTTTTCTATGGGAACGACTACATCCTCTTTACTGACGAGCAAACTTTCTGCCCGTACGGCTTCAGCAAAGGCCTTACGGGCACGCCAAATCTTTTTATAATCGGCAACGAGAATATCCGTTGCTCCTTGACGCTGACAAATCGTGTCGATGCTTTCTAAGGCCGGCTCTATTTCCTCTTCCGTACCGTCCATTTCGATGATGACATAATTGCGTTTGTCCTTTCCCGGTAAAGGTTCATGCAAATAGGCCTCAATAGAACGTAAGGTCGGTTCATCCATAAACTCTATACATGTCGGCAACAAGCCCGCTTGTAACAAACAAGCCGCCGTGTCGATCGCCTTCGTTGGCGTGGGAAAAATGGCGAGAATATCGACAATCTGTTTAGGCCTTGGCAAAAGCTTGAGCGTTGCTTGCGTGATGATACCCAGCGTGCCTTCTGAACCCGCTATGAGCTGTTCTAAACAATAGCCGGTCGATTGTTTTTTTAAGCGTGCTCCCGTCTGTACGATATCTCCTGTGGGCGTCACAACCGTAAGTGCATAAATCTGATGACGGGTTGTTCCGTATTTGACGGCTCGATTGCCGCCCGCATTGGTCGCAATATTACCGCCAATACAGCAAGAATCACTACTACATGGATCACCTGCATAAAATAATCCCTTAGCTGCGGCTGCGGCTTGTAAATCTGCCGTGCGTACACCCGGTTCGACAATGGCATATAGCCCCGTAGGATCAAGTGCGAGAATGCGATCCATTCGTTCCGTACTTAGGACGACACCACCATACAGGGGAACGGCACCACAGGCTAACCCCGTACCACCGCCCCGGGGTACTACGGGAAAATGGGCGACATTTGCTAATTTTATGATAGCGGCAATCTCTTCGGTCGATTGGGGAAAGACAACTGCCTCAGGTAAATGATGGTACGTCGTATCACTGACTTCATCATGGCTATACGTTTGCAACACGTCCGGCTGCGTACGGACAAACTCCTCGCCAACGATAGAGGCAAGCTTTTTTAAGGTTTTTTCTGTTAATTTTTGATACGTCATTCCGATCCCTCTTTAATTAGTTATTTTACTTCTATTATATAGAATTTTGCTAAATAAGATAGTCTTTTTAATGAACAAATCGAATTGAGCCAAAGCGATAAATAGACTATTTTTCAGAATATGTGGTATACTAACTACATATATTGGAATTATCCTAGGCAAATTAAAGGAAGGGAATATGTCGTGGCACAAGAAAATAGACGCCGTCCCATACGGGCTATAAGACGAAGAAAAAGAGAAAAAGATAAAGTGGCCTACCTATATCATAAAATACTTCTTCTTATTATCATTATCGGCTGTCTTTTCTTAGGATATCGCTTTTTTTCACTGTGGCAGATTCATGAGAATATGCAAGTAACGGTACAACAAAAACAAGTGTTGCAAAAAGAAAATCAAAAACTTAAACAACGCAAAGAACAACTCAATGATACACAGGAAATTGAAAAAGAAGCAAGAGAACGATTTGGCCTTGCTAAACCGGGGGAAATTCCTTATAAGAAATAAATTAGAAGTTATTATATTTTTGATTGAAATTTTTTAGCTTTTTGAGTATAATAACGATATACGCTTTAGCAATAATGCTGAGCATACAAGGAGGAATATAAATCAGCATGACAATCGAAGTGGGTAAGGTGTTTGAAGGAATCGTTACAGGTATTACAAAATTTGGTGCATTTGTAGAATTGCCTGATAAAAAGGTAGGCTTAGTACATATTTCTGAAGTGGCCAATGAATATGTAAAAGATGTTCATGATTTCTTAAAAGTGCAAGACAAGGTACAAGTAAAAGTTTTAGCGGTAGATGAAAAAGGAAAAATTGGATTATCTATCAAGCAGGCACAGTCAGCTCCGGAAAGAAAAGCAGTTCGTCCGCATCGGGAGTTTCACACCAATGGTGAGCATCGACATGTTTCTACCTCTTCATCTTTTGAAGATCGGTTGAGCAAATTCTTAAAAGAAAGCGATGAACGTCTTATGGATTTGAAACGAAATACGGAATCCAAACGAGGTGGCCGTGGTGCACGGCATGCTGATTAATTTCGAATGAGAAATTTAGGGGCAAAAGAGCATTCCTGCTTGGAATGCTCTTTTTGGTTTCTCGTTATCTCTTTGTTCTTGTTATTTCTTTGTTCTTGTTATCTCTTTGTGGTTTCTCATTATCTCTTTGAGGTTTTTCTTTTATTTTAATTATTATAGACTGGAGTGGTAATTATGAACGTGCAAGAGTATGCAGTAATTGATATGGGGTCTAATTCTATTCGCCTTATGATCGGTGTAAAGGCAGACGATGCTAAACCTTGGCGATTTACACCTAAGGATGTCATCATGACTCGGTTAGGTGAAGGCGTCGACAAAGGAGGGGCTCTTTCCGCAGAGAGTATGGAACGCACGCTTGAGGCCTTAGCCACATGGCGGAGTCGTTTGTTGTATGTTCCCGTCTGTGTCGTGGCAACGAGTGCCGTGCGAGACGCTAGCAATGGGAATGCTTTTTTAGCTGAAGTGCGTGCACGTTTTGGCTGGCATTGTCGTATTATTACGGGCAGCGAGGAAGCTTTATTGGGATTTTACGGTGCAACTGCCAACATGGACCCGAAGGCCTGTATATTGACCCTTGATATAGGCAGTGGTAGCACGGAAGTCGCTGTCGGTACAAGGAACAATGTCCATTGGTCACATAGTTATGACATGGGGGCAGTACGATTAAAAGAACGGTGGGAAACCGAATTGCAATCTTTTGAAAAGGCAGTCGCACATTGCAATGAAACTTGGGTGCCAATGGATGTGAAGCCCACGCATATCGTGGGGATAGGAGGCACCATTACCACCGCTGCGGCGATGGTACAAAAACTTAACGTCTACGATCCCCAAAAAATTAATAACTATTCTTTAGCACTTAAGGATGTAATTGAACTCATTCCGCGGCTTTCTGCCCTTTCGCAAGAAGAACGTCTAGCTATACGGGGCTTACCGCCACAACGACGCGATATCATTATACCGGGGTTGCTTATTCTTTGGTCCTTTATGAGTCACTATAAGTATATGAATATTATCGTCAGTGACTGTGATTTGATGGAAGGTGTGTTTTATCGTCACGCCTTCCATGATGCAGCGTGGCGGAATGGACCTAATACGAAGTAATGATGAAAGAACGAATACTCGCTTATTGCCGGCAATTTCATTTACTTGAGCAGGGAGAGCGACTTATTGTCGCTTGTTCAGGTGGCCCCGATTCACTGGTGTTACTGGACATATTGGCCCAACTACGTGAAATATATGCATTGCAGTTGATGGTGGTTTATATCCATCATCATCTGCGTGCTGCGGCGGATGAAGAAGTGCGTTTTGTACAAGCAGAAGCAGCCAAACGGCAATGCCCTTTTATGACGTTAGGCGTGGATGTGCCGGCCTTGGTAAAAGCACGTAAACAATCGGTAGAAACGGTGGCACGGCAAGAACGGTATCGTCTCTTGCGAGAAGCTAAAGATAGGCAAGGTGCTACGGCAATTGCCGTGGCACATCATCAACACGATCAAGCGGAAACGGTGCTACACCATTTCTTGCGTGGTAGCGGCTTGACCGGCTTATGTGGCATGGCACCACGGACAGGCGACATCATTCGCCCCCTGCTTGGTGTATCTCGTACGGAAATTATGCAGTATGTACAAGAACAAGGCTTACAGCCACGGGAAGACGAAACGAATCGGGACACGACCTATTTACGCAATCGCTTACGGTGGGACGTGCTTCCCTTATTACAGCAGATCAATCCTGCATGCGTGACCGACATCAGTCACATGACAACCATACTTCAAGCGGAAGAAACGTGGATCCAAACGATGGTCCAAACGTCCGCTCGTCATATCGTACAACGTCAAGGCGAGGATATATACATTAAGCAAGCCCCCTTTCTTGCATGCCCCGTAGCGTTACAACGGCGTCTTCTTCGGTACGCCTATGAAACCCTTTGCGGCGAGCGACAAGGTCTTTCCTTTACACACGTTGAAACCTTGCGTGCTTTATTTCAGAAAGAAACGGGGAAACAATTTTTTACCCGTCAATGGCGAGCTGTACGCACGTACGATGCAGTCATCTTGACGAGGCAAAGCAACACGCCTCTACGTGACGATACAGCCTGTGTGCCTATTGACGGTGTGGGCGATTATGACTTAGGCATGGTAAGGATACACTTGGATATTGACCGTCTGTATGGCAACGCATGTACGGATGGGCAAATCGATTACGCACGGATACCGGACGGGGCGGTTTTTCGCTATCGTAAACCGGGGGATTACCTGTGTTATCACGGGTATACAAAAACGCTAAAAAAATGGTTACAAGAAAAAAAATACCCGCTGCAAGACGGGGACAATTGCCCCTTTTATGCAACGGTTCACAAGTACTATGGATATACGGCTTTCCGCCGTTTCCGGCAATAGCCATACAACATGACACGAAACACATTGGTAGAATCACATTAGTAGGAGGCACGGTAGATGCATCAAGACATTAAAGAAATATTATTTACAGCAGAACAAATTCAAGCACGGGTAGACCAATTAGGTGCGGAAATTTCACGAGATTACGCTAATAGAGAAATTCTCTTGTGCGGTATTTTAAAAGGGGCCGTTACCTTTTTTGTCGACTTGGCAAGACGGATTGACGGTGCTGTCCAATTTGACTTTATGAGCTGTTCCAGCTATGGCGATGGGGTTACCTCAACGGGAAATATTGTGATTCGCAAAGACTTGGACACAGACGTTGCGGGCAAAGACATTTTAATCGTTGAAGACATCATCGACACGGGTATTACCTTACATCATCTTGTCAAACACTTGCAAGAACGCGGTGCTCATTCGGTGAAATTGGCAACGCTGCTCAGCAAACCGGCACGGCGGCAAGTAGACGTGCACGTTGACTATAATGGCTTTGACATCCCCGATGCCTTTGTCGTGGGGTATGGCCTCGATTACGCCGGCAATTATCGCAACTTACCGTATATTGGCATTCTAAAAGAAGCGGTTTATACAAAATGAAATATACATGAATGTTCCTAGATAAATGGGGATGTTTTATAAAATAGTTGTTGCTTCTTATGAATTGTGGTAAGATAAAACCATATAATTTGAATGTCGTGTATATAAATACGATGCGAAAGGAGCAGTATTTTGAGTAAATTTGCACGTAATGTACTTTTGAACTTATTAATTATTGTAGCAGCCGTTACTATTATTAACGCATTAATGGGGCGTCATGTTGATAAGACAGAAATATCGTACACTGATTTTTTAAATCAAATACAAGAGAAAAAAGTGGATGCCGTACAAATTACGGCGGATCACCAAATTGAGGGGCAATTAAAAGACGGCACGGCTTTTACATCGTATGCACCAACGGATGCTGCCTTGCTACCGGCATTGCATGAAGCAAATGTGAACATTGTCGCTAAACCACCCAAACAACCATCATGGTGGATGAGCTTACTCAGTTCGGCCTTGCCGATCATTATCCTGATCGGGGTATGGTTCTTCATTATGCAACAAACCCAAGGTGGGGGCGGCCGTATCATGAACTTTGGCAAAAGTCACGCTAAGCTGCATGGTGAAGGAAAAATTAAAGTATCCTTTGCGGACGTAGCCGGTGCGGATGAAGCGAAAGAAGAACTGGCTGAAATTGTAGGCTTTTTGCGGAATCCTCAAAAATATAATGACATTGGAGCGAAGATACCCAAAGGGGTTCTCTTATTTGGCCCTCCCGGGACAGGGAAAACCCTCTTGGCTCGTGCCGTTGCCGGCGAAGCTGCCGTGCCATTTTTCAGCATTAGCGGTTCCGATTTTGTGGAAATGTTTGTGGGCGTAGGGGCTTCACGTGTGCGTGACCTCTTTTCACAAGCCAAGAAAAATGCACCTTGCATTGTCTTTATTGATGAAATTGATGCGGTTGGACGGCAACGTGGTGCCGGTCTTGGCGGTGGGCATGATGAACGGGAACAAACGCTCAATCAATTACTCGTTGAAATGGATGGCTTTGGTGCGAACGAAGGCATTATCACCATTGCGGCCACGAACCGTCCGGACATCTTAGATCCGGCCTTGTTGCGTCCGGGAAGATTTGACCGTCAAATCACGGTCGATCGTCCTGACTTACGGGGACGGAAAGCTATTTTGGAAGTACATGCCAAGGGTAAACCCCTAGGTTCTGACGTAGATTTGCGGACGATTGCGAAAAAGACCCCCGGTTTTACGGGTGCCGACTTGAGCAACCTGCTAAACGAAGCGGCCTTGCTGGCAGCTCGTTCCAACAAACGAATTATCAACATGCCGGAAATGGAAGAAGCAAGTGAAAAAGTTTGCTTTGGTCCTGAACGGCGGAGTCATATTATCAGTGAAAAAGAAAAACGGCTAACGGCTGTACACGAATCAGGCCACGCCTTAATTGCTTACTTACTACCGGAAGCCGATCCGGTACATAAAGTAACGATTATTCCACGAGGACGTGCGGGTGGCTACACGATGATGTTACCGGAAGAAGAACGTTCATACGAAACAAAATCGTACTATCTTGCCCAAATTCGCGTTGCCTTGGGTGGCCGTGCGGCTGAAGAAGTATACTTCAACGAAATCAGTAGTGGTGCTTCCGGCGATTTACAAAACGTAACCAACATCGTTCGACAAATGATTACTCGCTTAGGCATGAGCGAAAAATTAGGACCTATGATTTTTGGAGAACAACAAGAACAAGTTTTCCTGGGCAAAAACTTAGGCCACGAACGAAATTACGGAGAAGGCGTAGCAGAACTTATCGACCAGGAAATGCATGACATTGTCAGCACTGCATATAAAGACGTATTACAAATGCTGCGTGACCATCGTGACACGTTGCAACGTATGTCGGATGCTTTGATCGAAGAAGAAACGATTAACAGTAAAGAAGTAGATAACTTAGTTCGCTATGGAACGTTGACGGAACCGACGGCTAAAACGGAAGAACCCGTTGCTCAAACAACAAGCGGTGCCGACGGTGAAGAAGAACCTTCCGATCGGAGTAAAGAAGTCGGCTTCGATAATCAAGACACTGTAGATAATTAAGAAATCATACATTCTCCTTACAGAGGCGTGAGGAGAATGTTTTTTTTGTAACATAATCGTCCCCTTTTGTAACAATGTTGACATAATTAATATCTATGCTAGAATTATGATAGGTTATTAACAACATGAACATAAATTGCGATAATAGAACGGATCTGCATGCACGAGTTGAGGTGAAACGATGAGACAAGATATCTTAGATTACTTATTAGCCCATCAAGGGGAATTTATATCAGGACAACATATTTCTGAAGCATTAGGTATATCGCGGACCGCCGTTTGGAAACATATACGGGTGTTGAAAGCACGTGGTTATAGCATTGAATCGTATACCAAACGCGGTTATTGTTTACGGGAAGCACCGGAATTAATCGTTCCGAAAGAAATCATGGAACAACCTGGTACGGCCGTCTTTGGTAAACGGGTTGAATACGTAGAACGGATCGATTCAACGAATAACTACGCTAAAAAATTGGCTGATGCAGGTGCTCCGGAAGGAACACTCGTTATCGCCGAAGAACAAACGGGAGGACGCGGTCGTCTAAACCGTTCCTTTTTATCCCCCTATGCCCAAGGGCTATGGTTTTCTCTCATTTTGCGACCGCACGTATCGCCGCTGGAAGTATCCAAACTGACGTTGCTTGCGGCCGTGGCAGTCACTCAAGTATTGCGGAAAGCCGGCCTTATTGACTGCGGTATCAAATGGCCGAATGATGTGTTAGTAAACGGCAAAAAAGTCGTGGGCATTTTAACCGAACTCAACGCATCGGTGGAACAGATTAATTACGTTGTCATGGGCATTGGCATCAATACGGGCATTCAGAAGAAAAAAATACCGCGTGACCTCAAAAAAATTGTCACCAGTTTTGCCATTGAAAATGTTGACGTCAAACGGAATGAACTCTTAAAAGAGATACTTGTTGCCTTTGAACGCCTTTATTTTACCGTTGCCGAACAAGGATTTACATCCGTTCTCGAAGAATGGAAACGCCTTTCTTGCATGCTCGGAAAAGAGGTAGAAGTATCCTCCATCGACCGCGTATTTCAAGGTAAAGCGGTTGATTTAGACGAATGTGGCAACCTCTTAGTCGAAACATCAGCGGGAATGGAACGCGTGCTAGCCGGCGATATTCACGTTCGCTCTGTCGAATAATCTAATTGTAAGCGTGACATAGACTTATTTTCTACGATAAATAAGTCTATGTTTTTTATTGTGAAATAGTACACAAAAGCTATTCAAGAACAGAAAACTTTGTTATTATAGTAGACGTAGTTATTTTATTATAGGGGAGTTTGCTATATGTTATTAGTTATAGATGTAGGTAATACCAATATCGTATTAGGTGTTTTTCAAGGTGAAGAATTATTAGATCATTGGCGTATTTCGACAGAACGCTTGCGGACGACTGATGAATATGGGGTTTTGATACGCAATTTATTTTACTTAAACGGGGTCAATGCGGATGCGATTGATGCGATTATCATCTCTTCGGTGGTACCGCCGGTGATGCCCACGTTAGAACGGATGTGCCAACGGTATTTTGGGCTGGTGCCACTTGTTATCGGGCCGGGAGTCAAAACGGGTATGGATATTAAATACGATAATCCGCGTGAAGTCGGTGCCGATCGCATTGTGAATGCTGTCGGTGCTTACCATAAATACGGCGGACCGGTGATCATCATTGACTTTGGCACGGCTACAACCTTCTGTGCTGTCGACAAAAAAGGCAATTACCTCGGTGGTGCCATTTGCCCCGGCATCGGTATATCTACAGAAGCCCTCGTGCAGCGTACGGCTAAATTGCCACGCATTGAAATAAAACGCACTCCGCGTGTCATTTGCCGGAACACCGTAGAGAGTATGCAAGCAGGTGTCTTCTATGGCTTTGTCGGTCAAGTGGATGGGTTGATTTCGCGGATACGGAAAGAACTCGGTGCTACGGCAAAAGTCGTTGCCACGGGCGGTCTTGCTGTTGTCATTGCCCCGGCAACCAAATCGATCGACGTTGTCGAACCGTTGCTTACCTTGGAAGGATTGAGAGTTATTTATGAACGAAATCGCTAAGCCCTTGCAGATTGGGGATGTTTGCCTTGATGCACGGGTGATCTTAGCCCCGATGGCAGGGGTGTGCGATATACCGTATCGCCTTATTGCACGTGCACATGGTGCGGCTCTTGTTTGTACCGAAATGGTGAGCGATAAGGGTCTTTTATACCACAATGAACGCACACAGGAGATGCTCGCCCTCGCTGCGGACGAACATCCCGTGTCCCTGCAAATCTTCGGCTCCGATCCCACGTCTATGGCCCGTGCGGCCGAAGCGGTTGAGCGAGCCGGTGCGGACATTGTTGACATCAATATGGGGTGTCCGGTGAAAAAAGTAGTCAAAAATGGTAGTGGTGCTGCTCTGCTACTCGACCTGCCACGGGCAGAAGCCATCATTAAAGCCGTTGTTGGGGCCGTGCATATTCCCGTCACCGTTAAAATGCGTACCGGTTGGGATGCCCGGCATATTGTCGCCCCCGAACTTGCTAAACGAGCACAAGCCGCCGGTGCGGCTGCTGTGGCCGTCCATGGTCGCACGCGGGAAGCCTTATACAGCGGTACCGCCGATTGGTCGGTCATCAAAGATGTCGTTGCAGCGGTGACTATTCCCGTCATCGGGAATGGCGACATTCGTAGTGGACCCACGGCTGTATCCTGCTTGGAGCAGACCGGCTGTGCCGCCGTCATGATTGCCCGTGCCGCACAGGGAAATCCATGGATTTTTTCCCAAGTAAATCACTATATCTCTACGGGCAAGGAAGAACCGCTACCCACACCCGTAGAAAAATACAAGCAAATGCTTGCTCACTTTGAGGCGTTACTCGCCTATAAAGGTGAATATATCGGTATCCGTGAAATGCGTACCCATGCCTCTTGGTATACTCGTGGTCTACACGGAGCCGCGGCCTTACGCGAACGCATTAATCGCACTCGTTCGGCGGCAGCCTTTCGTTCCGTCGTCCAAGAAATGCTCGAAGAGGCAGAAAAGTTTGACATAGGTACGTGATTTGCCTATAATTAAATTTACGATAAAAATATTATAGATAAGATAGCAAGGAATATATTGAATAAAGGAGTACCATCATGAATTACGAAACATTGATTACGCAAGAAGGCTTACAAAAATTAAAAGATGAATTGAATGAATTAAAATCGGTTCGCCGTATTGCCGTATCCAAACGCATCCAAGAAGCTATTGCCTTAGGCGATCTTAGCGAAAACTCAGAATACGATGATGCGAAAAACGAACAAGCCTTCATTGAAGGGCGTATTGCCGAATTGGAAGGAAAAATTCGTACGGCGAAAATCATTCAAGAATCAAACGACAGCACTGCAAAAGTACGGCTGGGTTCACGTCTTATCTTAGAAGATGTGGAAACGGGTGAACGCTTTGAGTACACTGTCGTAGGTACAGCCGAAGCCGACCCCTTTAACAATAAAATTTCCAACGAATCGCCCGTAGGCAAAGCCATTTTAGGTAAAGTTATCGATCGGGAACAACCTACCGTTGTGAGTGTAAAAGCACCGGCTGGCGAATTGTGCTATCGGATACTACCACCGGAAGAATAAGGGGAGAAGGAATACTATGGCAGATACAAAGCAGACAGAACAGACAACACAAGACATAGAAAAAGTAAATGACCAAATGCAAGTACGGCGGGATAAGATGCAACAATTTATTGATGCAGGTATTTATCCATTTGGTGAAAAATATGAATGGGATCATCATACACAAGACGTAAAAAAAGCTGCTGAAGCACTCGAAAAAGAAGAAACGCCCGTACGCGTAGCGGGTCGTTTGATGGCCTTACGCCGTCACGGGAAAACGGCCTTTTGCGTACTGCGTGATATCAGCGGGGAAATACAACTCTATTTCCGTAAAGATATATTAGGCGAAGCATCGTATGATCTCTTTAAACTGCTGGACATTGGTGATATCATCGGCGTAGAAGGGACGGTCTTTACAACCCATACGGGGGAAACGACCATTCGTGTCTTAGGGTGGAACCTTTTGTCGAAAGCCTTACGTCCTTTGCCGGAAAAATTTCATGGCCTGACGGACAAAGAAACACGGTATCGCCAACGCTATGTCGACTTAATCGTCAATCCTGAAGTGAAAGACACCTTTATCAAACGGGCTAAGATTATCAAAGGCATACGCCATTACCTGGAAGAAAAACAATTTTTAGAAGTGGAAACGCCCATGCTCCATACCATTGCCGGTGGTGCGGCGGCCCGTCCCTTTAAAACCTATCATAACGCCTTAGACATGGAAATGTATTTGCGAATTGCCCCGGAACTCCACTTAAAACGCTTGATCGTGGGTGGCTTGGAACGGGTATACGAACTCAATCGTTGTTTCCGTAACGAAGGCATTGATACTCGTCACAATCCTGAATTTACGACGGTCGAACTATACCAAGCGTACGGCGATCTGGAAGACGTCATTTCCATTACGGAAAACCTCGTAGCTGAATTGGCCCGCTCTCTTTATGGCACTACGAAGATCACCTACATGGACACCGAAATTGATTTGACTCCGTCATGGAATCGCATGACCATGGTCGAAGCGATTGCCCATTATACGGGTGAAGACTTTACGGGGATTACGGATGTCACTACGGCCCGGGCAATCGCCGATAAATTACATGTACCCTATACGGACTTTGATGGCGTGGGTAAAATAATTAACGCTTGCTTTGAAGAATATGTAGAAGAAAAACTTATTCAACCGACAATCATTACGGGGCATCCCCTGGAAATTTCACCACTTACGAAACAACAACGGGATAATCCTTTGTTTACGTATCGCTTTGAAGCCTTTGTCTATGGTCGGGAATTGGCTAACGGCTTTTCCGAATTAAATGATCCCTTAGATCAACGGAATCGTTTTCTTGCACAGATGGAAGAACGCGAACGCGGCGATGATGAAGCCCATCAAATGGATGAAGACTATTGTCGTGCGTTAGAATACGGCTTGCCGCCTACGGGTGGGTTAGGCATCGGCATCGACCGACTGGTTATGCTCTTAACTAATAGTGCTTCCATCCGGGACGTCTTATTATTCCCCACCATGAAACCGACGGAAAGATAAGAAACAAGGAACATCATTATATATCCATACAACAAAAGAGGCCTCTAGCCGGGGTCTTTTTTTGTTCCTTGACAAGGTATAATGATTTATGTATAATAAATAAGTCACTAAACGTGACTCGGTAGCTCAGCTGGATAGAGTGACTGACTACGAATCAGTAGGTCTAGGGTTCGAATCCCTACCGGGTCACCAGAAAAAAAGATGTTACAACCATTGGTTGTAACATCTTTTTTTTTATCTTTTTTTTTTGTCATATATAGTCATCTAAAACAAGGGGAGAACACGCCTTGTCTACATGTATATCTTATGTCCGCAGCGTGTCATGCGTGTGTCAGCGTCCCACAGTATGCTTGTTTGCTTAGGCATAAATCCCCTAGGTAAGCCATTTCTTTTTTTTATCTCTTATATAAGAAGAGATAAGAAGAGATAAGAAAAGAAGAAGAAAAGATAAAAAGAAAAAATAAAATAAATTAATAAAAATTTAATCTTTTCAACCAATAAATTAAATTAACTAAGCATGATAAAAAAATACCCCTAAAGAAAGTAGAAACATAAAGCAGAAGGATAATATCTTTTGTTCTATGATAAATTATCATATAAAAATTAATATTTTATAGAAAATACCGTATAAAATTAAAGAGAAAAAGAAAATTTATGTAATTTCAAAAAAAGTGTCCCTTTTTCCTCGCTCGATGGTAATAAATAGTAGAAGGGTAAATTTCCCAACCACGTAAACCCAAAGGAGCGAGCGAAAATGCAACGACTGCAATGGTTAAAAATCGATATCGGAATCATGGATGATCCACGCATGATGTATATGTTAGAACAAAAACGAGGTGCCGAGTTGTTTACTTTTTGGATCTACTTACGGGCTCTCGCAGGTAAAGTAAATGATCACGGTAGAATCAGCGTGACGGGTAGTGTACCCGTAGCGATGAAAACCTTTGCCATGCGATTGCGTAAAAAAACGGCTTTCATCATGGAAGCATTAGCATTGTTTGAGTCGTTGGAATTGATTAGTCGTGATGAAAATGGGGTTATCACGTTGTTGGTTTGGGACGAAATTCAAGGCGTAACCGTGAGCAAACGGGATGTGTCGCGGTCACGTGCTGTGGGCAGTCCGCAGGCGATACCACCCGCAGCAGCGAAAACGCCGGTGACACCACCCGCAGCAGCTGCTACCAAAGTGGTAACCGGGGCTACTGCTGCTACCAAAGCGGCAGCACCGACAAAGACGGCCCTACGCAAGATGTCGCCGCGTGATACCTATCCCTTTACGCAAGCGAAAGCGGAAGTAAAAACGATGTTGGCGGCTTGTCGTCAAACCTTGGCAGAGAACTTTACCCTCGTACCGGAATCCATACCGACGCCGCAGCAAACGTCACCCAAACCGCGTATATACATGCCCTTTACGGAAGCAGATTACATCAAACGCTGTGTGGATGACATTACGGAGGAGGAGCGAAGTACGTATGGCATTGAAATTCATCATGCTTATCAAGCATACTGTAAGGAAGTGCAGAAAAAAAGCCGTTGGTTTACACGGATGCGGCGAGGTGACGAACGGTTAGAAACGTTTATTAGTGCTACCCCTTTATGGGCGGCATCAACGATAAAAAGAAAGGAGACAGGATGAACAAAATAATTCAATTCTTAAGGAGTCCTGTAGGAGAGATCATGGTGTATGTTATACGCTTTATCTTTGACCGCTATGCTATTTCTCCGCAGGCTCGACGGCAGACCGGCGAGGGCGATACATCCCTCGTAGGTATTGCCCTTGGTGGGCAAGAGGCAGCCGTACAAATGTCCGTCCAGCAAGACGGAACAACTACGCGAAAGGAGCAAAACGATGAAAGTATTTCTTAATCCGGGACACGATCGCAAGCTTGATTCAGGGGCCATCAATCGTACGCTTAAATTACGGGAATGCGATTGGGCATACGACTTGGGTATTCGTGTCAAACGCTATCTGGAAGAGCAACAAGTGACAGTCGAAATGGAACAACAAGACAATCTTTATGAGGTTTGTGAACACGCCAACAAAAGCGGGGCAGATCTCTTTGTATCCTTGCATTTTAATGCATTTAATACGCGTTCCAGTGGGACAGAGGTATTCGTGAGCAATACACCGCCTAGTGTACTTTTAGGTCATATCATTCTTTCCCATATACACGCTGTATTGCCCTTGCCTAATCGGGGGATTAAGGAACGAATGGAGCTGTTCGTTCTCCGACAAACGATCATGCCGGCCGTCTTAGTTGAACCGTGTTTTATTGATAATAATGCTGATGTGCGTATGTATACAGGGAAAGAAGATGCCTGTGCCAAAGCTATTGCCACAGGGATCATGCAATATCCGACCCTAACGAATCACGCACAAAAGGGCTAAAGGAGGTGAAATATATGTCAGAACAAAAAAGCGTAACTGCAAAAATGAAAGTGTGCATGGTAGCTAATGGTAAAAACCATTCGTTTACGATGGCGAAGCTGAAAAGCGATGCTAATCCACAGCAAATTTATGCCGTAGGCAAGGCTGTGGGTGCATGGCAAGAAGGTGATGTGACAGAAGTGCATGAAATCGTGGACACGAAAATTGAAGGCTAAGCTAATAACGTGTCAGCAGGTGGTGTCATGAAGAAAGGAGGTGGAGTAGATGAATAAAATTACTAGTACCCTACAAATTGCGTTGGCAACAGAAACAGGCAAATGCGTACGCTATTCGTTAAAAAAACCGAAAAATGATTTAACGAAACAAGCTGTAGAAGAAGGCGTAAAAACGCTGTTAGAAGCGAAGATTTTTGCCGTAGACGGGCATGACTTAATGACCTTAAAAGAGGCGATCATGGTACGTCGTACAGTAGAACCGATAGCCTAACAAAAGAATATGGCGGTGCCGTTATATCCTGGCGGCACCCCTCATTTTAAGGAGGTTAGATCAATGGACACAATAAGGCACTATATACGAGAAATGCAACAAGGTGATATGCGCAACGTGGGTACATTAATTGAGATGTTTCAACCTTTCATGTGGAAGCTAACCAGGCAACATCGTGATATTTTGGAACAAGATGAGATCCAAAGTATTTGTACTATCGCTGTTTTTGAGGGGGCGAAAGAATACGATTTAGCCAGTGACGTGAAAGCTGTTTATTATTTCTTTAGTAAAATGAGTAATGCCGTTCGCCGAGAGATACGGCGTACCCTCCTTATGCGGATGCAATTACGTAAAGGAGAGCAACAAGAAGTGCAATATTTCGTTTGTCCGGTTGATGATATTGCGTATGCTCAATTAGTATACTTTATTGAAGAAGTGATCAAAGATAAAACTCCTATGGAAAAAGACATTATTCGTGATTATCTACATAGATCTTATACATTTCGAGATTTAGGGAAAAAATATAACATCACTGCCAAAAAAGCTAGCCGTATTGTTCATCGGTTGCTGGAGGAACTGCGTAGGGAATGGAAAAAATAACACGTAGCGTTAAACTTGTCAATCTACGTTTCCCGGTGATGTGTGTATAAGGAAAAACGGTAGCATAAGAGGCCTCCTTTTTTAGGCGCGAGGAGGTCTTTTATGATGAAATAGGGATCATGCTTTTGCACAAGGCCGCATAACGGGAAAGGGGGAGGTAGTTGTCTTGTCCGGGGGAAGGGAATGTGGGGAAATATGTTTCGTGCTGATGTTTTTTTATTGACAATTTCTATCGATGTCTTCATAATAAATATGATACGTTTTATTATGTAACTAATATGGGGGCGATAATATGGCAAATTCATTATTTTTGTATAAAGGAGAAGATGCTAAGCGGGTGGCATGTATGATGAGCAGTATTGTATGCATGGGACGGTATGCACCCTTAGCAGCTACGGTGAATATGAAGTCGTACGGACGGTTGGTATTCGTGCTGGAAGAAAATGAAGTGGCTGCGTTAGCAACCTATGCGATGCCGGAAGATCATCCAAAATGGTTGGGGTTGGTAGTAGTAGGAAGTCATGCTGAATATATGATGAATATTCCTAATTTAGGCGATTTTTCCTTTACGGCCTTTGTTGATAAAACGGTGTTGGAACAGGAAGCGATTGTTGCTGCTGAAGGGATGACGAGAGCGATTAAGCTGCCGCATAAAAATGATCCCGATGTATTACAGGCGATGGAAACGTTTTTACAGGCCCATAATACGTGTGCGTTAGCGACGGGCTGGGGTGAAAATGTACATTCTACGCCTATTGAATATATTTATCATCAGGGTAAGTTGTATATGTTTAGTGAAGGCGGTAGAAAGTTTGCGTATTTGTATCGTAATCGTTATGCGAGTGTGTCCATATTTGATCCGTTTACGGATTTTCAAACGATTGGTGGTTTGCAAATAGACGGCACAGCACGGTTCATCGAACCGGATGATGAGGAATATGCCGGTATTGCGGCGGCACGTGGGCTTACGTTGGAAAAATTAAACAAGATGGCCGTCATGTTGCATGTTATTGAAATTACACCGCATAAAGCACGCTTTTTGTGGGGCGGCTTTATGAAAGAACATAAAGCACCTAGTCAGATATATGTGTTTGCTTAGTAGCAAGAGGAAAGAAGGTAGTAGCGGTAAAACCTAACGGGAGGGGCCAATATGACAGATTGCGAAAAAAAAATGCATGTAAATGGTATGGGGGACATGAAAGTTATTGAATCGACTAAGGAACGAACGATTGTTTCTTTTAAAAATAAGGAAGGCGAAGTGACGCTTACGCGTTGTCCCGTATTTCCCGGGGTAGATGTGATGTATATTGACGCACATATTGAGTCGTTTTCGTTTGGGGGACCGCCATTACCCAATGTTTTTGCTATTAATCATTGCGAGGACGGGCGGGTCGAGTGCCAATTCAATAATGGCGAGTATTTGTATATGAGTCGTGGGGATATGTCGATTAGTTGGCGTGATCATGGCGAGTATTGCCATACATCGTATTTTCCCTCTTCTTTTTATCGCGGGTTATCGTTAAAGATAGATGTGGGAAAAGCAGAAGCGACGATTCGTCAATTATTGGATGATCCCGCGTTGGAGTTGAGCGCGTTGTGCAATCGCTTTTGTGGGCATTCATCGTTTGGCCTGTTGTTGGACGAAAATCCGAATATGAAACACTTGTTTTATGAATTGTATCATGTGCCTGAGTCGATTCGCTTTCGCTATACGCGGTTAAAGGTGTTAGAAATCTTGCTCTTTTTGGGTACGCTTAAACCGGAACAGGAAACACAACGCACGTATTTGACAAAACGTCAGGTTGATGTAGTAAAAGCCGTGCATGAGGAATTAACTTCGCGGATGAAAGAACGCGTGACGATTGAACGGTTATCGGAAAAATATGGTATTGCACCTACAACGCTAAAACGGTGTTTTAAAAGTGTGTATGGTAGTACGATTGGGCAATATATTAAGGATTTTCGTATTGCCGTAGCCAAGCGGAAGTTACAATTAAGTGATGAGAGCATTTTGGCTATTGCCAATCATGTGGGATATGAAAATAGCAGTAAATTTGCTGTGGCCTTTAAAAAAGGAACGGGCATGTTGCCGAAAGAGTATAGAAAAAAATTTCAGGAATAAGACAAAAGAAATAAAATAAAAATAAATGTCTAAATGGATTATTTTGTGACTGTTTGGAGTAGAATTGGTAATAGGGATGGGATATACTATATCTGTAATTATCATTATCCCCGTAATGATAATAGTGTTTCGTAATGATGAAATGGCACTACCCCATAGGACCCCTCTCCTTTACCATTTCGATTGCGAAACCTACAAAAAGAGCACAGCAGGCAATCTTTTGTCGGCTGTGCTTTTTTTGTGTAAAGAAAATGATAAAAGGGCTATTTATAATAAAAGTATAGTATTTATACAGCATGTTTGGGAATTACTAACGAGCAATAGGGTAATATAAATGAATTTTTTTTCTATTTTGGAAGACTCTTTTTTAGGAAGGGATACGAGAAAGCAGTGATTTACCGCAACCTAAAAGTAATGAGAAAACAGAAAAGGACGCATGTTAATGAAAATAACATTCAAAAAGTTTGACAATATAGTAAAGTGTGTTATAATGACTGTATCACTAAAGTGATACAGTATGATGTTGTCGGTAGACCCTGAATAGTAAAAGAGAGGAAACAAGGAATACTCGCCAATGAACTTCATGGGAAAGCAAGGACAACATCAACTATTTTATGAAAAGAGGTTGATTGTCATGAAGAAAAACAAAGTATTAGCTGCGTTAGTAGCTACGATGGCTGTTGGTGCTACATGTGCTTTTGCAGCTAACCCGTTTGTTGATGTTCCTGCTGATAGCTGGGCTTATCAGTCTGTTGTTTCTATTGCTAACTCCGGTATTATCCAGGGTGTAGATGGCAAACATTTTGAAGGTAATCGTAACATTACTCGTTATGAAGCAGCTGAAATCACGGCTAAAGCGTTGGCACATGCGAATCGTGCAAATGCACAACAACGTGCTGTTATCAATCGTTTAGCACAAGAATTTGCAAGCGAATTGAATAATTTGGGCGTGCGTGTTTCCGATTTGGAATCTCGTGTAGGCACGGTAAAACTTTCGGGTGATGCACGGGTTCGTTTCCGTCATCAAGCCGGAGAAGAAAGTGTAGCACAGAAATGGAAAAAGGGAGCAAAAGATGGCGAATTTGTTGCTGATGGCGCTGCTACCAAGAAAAAAGCTGAAGCTCAAAAATCCGGTGATGCATCCTGGGATTACAATGTACATTTAAATGCAGATGCCGCAGTCAATGATAAAACAACCGTGCATTTCGGTGTATTTACGGATGATCAGGGATTTGACAGCACGGCTAAAGCAGATGAATTGCATGCCTTTGTTAACAATGCAAATATCGAATATGCACCTACGGATAGCTTGAATTTACAAATTGGTCGTATTGATGGATATACCATGGGTAATGCCTACGGCTATCAATATGGTGACGTTTTAGACGGTGCTATCGTTAAACAGCAAAATGATCAGTTCGCTATTACGGCAGGTTATGGTAAATTAGTTACTTCGAACCCGAAAGTAAAAACTGGTTTTGGTGAAGTAGAAGGATTCTTCGGTGATGGTGCCGCAGCCGGCGTATATTATAATAGCTTCAATAAACTTGATGACTTAAAAGCCGAATCTTTATGGGGTGCTTATGCTACAGCTAAAGTAGGCGGCAATGTAAGTGCTATGGTTAATTACGAACAGGTTAACCAGACCAAAACGGCTAAAGATGCAGCTAAAAAAGCTGGTCAAAAAGAATCCCCGGCTGTATGGGTTGGTCAACTCAAATTTAATGATGTAGATCAAGAAAAAGCTGGTAGCTGGGATGCATGGGTAGAATATCTCCACGCTGAAGATGGTGCAATGGTAGGAAACTCTTCCGCATCATGGCGTGCAGATACGGAAAATGTTAAATCTTGGGGCATTGGGGTAGATTACACCCTTTCTAAGAATGTTGTTTTAAAAGCAGCTCAAACATTAGGCTCGAAGTACATCAATAAAAAGGTTTCGGGCGAAAAGAAAGATGGCGGTACAACGACGACGGTTGAATCACCGGCAGAATATACGACAGTTTCGTTGAACTTCTCGTTCTAATAAGGACTGGAAAGCACATTTGTAAGTGCTTTTATATAGGAATATAATTTCACCCGATATACGGCGTAATTAGTAATGATACTGATTACGCCGTATTTTTTATGGCTTATCCCTTGTGTATTTTATATGGCTTATCCCTTGCATGGAGGACATAGGGTTACCCTTTTTTTCGGTTCAGGTACATGCATACCGTAAGAATATAGCGTAGGGACCATGCTTTTGTGGGGGTATTGTGCAGGAATAAGGACGGGGATATTTTTTTGATAAATGTATCTTGCCATAAAAAAGACATTTTCTTTACGCCGTATCAATGGTATAATAAAAAAAAGACACTTAGTTGCAACGGAATAAAGGAGGGAGTGAATTGCTGGAACGGAAGGGAGAACGACCGTTACGTACGGCCATATTGACGATTAGTAATAGTCGTACGTTTTCTGATGATACCAATGGTTTAATGATTCAGTCAGCCCTTACGAATTATGGGCATCATGTCGTGGATTATGCTATTGTTAAGGATGATCGTGATGCCATTACACGACATATTCATGAATGGGTATGCAGTGTAGATATGGTTATTACTAGTGGTGGAACAGGCTTGGCTGAACGGGATGTGACCTTGGAAACGCTTACGCCGATGATGGAAAAGACGATTCCCGGCTTTGCAGAGATGTTGCTTTTCTTTGCGTATCGCCGCTCGTGCGGAGTGGAGGCCTTAGCGTATCGTTCGGTAGCAGGGTTAATTCATCAATGTTTGGTATTTGCCTTACCGGGGTTGCCCAGTTTAATTAAAATAGGCATGGAACAGATTATTTTACCGGAAGCCAATCATTTGTATGGAGAAATAAAGAAATAAGTGGTATGTAAGCGTTTCCTCTTTTTTATCGAAGAGGAAACGTTTTTTGACGGTAGAAGAGAGAAAGGAGTCGTATGAAATCATCTTTTTTTTTATGTACGGGCGGTACGAGGAGCGGTAAAAGCGAGTTTGCCGAACGCTTGGCGATGACCCTGCCAGGCAGGCATGTATATGTAGCAACGGCACGCGTAGATGATGAGGAAATGCAACAACGAGTGGCCTTGCATGTTAAGCGGCGATCGGCTGCCTGGCAGACCGTGGAGACGACATCGTGGTTAGCACCGACGGTACGGCTATTATGGCAAACGGCTGATGTTGTGTTGGTGGATTGTATTACCTTGTATTTGGCAAATGTTTGGGGGACGCATCCTGATGATGAGCTTGAAACGTATATTTTAGCAGATATAAAACAGTTGCTAGCTGATTTTTTTTCGTATGATCATAAGTCGCTGATTATGGTGACCAATGAATTAGGGAGCGGGATTGTACCGGCTGATGCGATGACGCGGTTATATCGAGATATAGCCGGGAAGGTAAATCAGTATTTGGCACAGCAGGCACAGTCGGTGTACTTTTCGGTTAGTGGGATTACCATGGAAATTAAGCAGCAGCAAGTGGTTCTTAAGGAGTCTTTATGATAGCATTTTTAGTAGCATTGCAATTTTTAACGCGGATTCCCGTTACGAAGGGCGTCATATGGACGAATGAACGCTTTGGGCGTTGTCTTGTCTTTTTTCCGCTTGTCGGGATGGTTCTCGGCTTGCTGTTGTGGGGCTGGTATGCCGTATGGATACAGTGGCTGGATTCGTTTTATGTAGCTATTATCGTGACGGGAACGTGGCTTTTTCTTACAGGGGGCATTCATGCGGATGGCTATATGGATACGGCGGACGGCATCTTCTCAGGACGGGATAGGCAGACGATGCTTGCTATTTTAAAAGATAGTCATGTCGGGGCAAATAGCGTGATGGCCTTTGTTTTTCTCGTATTGTTGAAGGTGTGCTTTTTGGCGAATGTGTCACCGCGGCTTATGAGTAGCGTCTTGGTGGGGGTTCCCGCAGCCGCACGGCTGGCCACGGTTACGGGCGTTTCTTGTTTTCCCTATGCACGTAAAACGGGGTTGGGGCAGATTTTTAAAACCTATGCACCGGCATATACGTTAGGGGGGGCTATTGTGTTGGCACTTCTTCCCTGTGTGGTGGGGGGCATGTTTTATTTGGTTTTACTTGGGTTTTCTATATGCATTTCCTTAGTGGTGAATCGATATATTACGTCGCTCTTAGGTGGCCTTACGGGCGATACGTATGGTGCCGTGGTGGAGTTAATAGAAATGCTTTTGTTGGGGTTGGCTGTAGTCTTACCACAAGTAGGCATAGGGTAATCATATATATGGGAGGAATGTAGGATGATTAGGTTATATTTAGTTCGTCATGGTGAGACGGATGGCAATGTGAATAGATGGTATCAAGGAACAACGGATATCCCCTTAAATGAGCGAGGGCGAGCACAAGCAAAGGCCTTGAGTCATTATTTTGCGTCGATTCCCTTTACGGCGATTTATAGTAGTACCCTTTCGCGGGCCAAAGAAACGGCGGAGATTGTTGCGGCACCGCATGGTCTTAAGGTACAACCGTATGCGGAATTAAGCGAAATTAATTTTGGTGCATGGGAAGGGCATACATACGAAGAAATTCAGCAGTTGTGGCCCGGTGAAATTGATGCCTTTTATCGCTCTCATGGTACGCAGCGTGCCACGGGCGGCGAATCTTTTTGTGATGTCAAGGAACGGACGGTAGCGAAAATTCATGAGCTTATGCAGCAACATCATGATGGCGATCAGGTGATGATTGCTTCGCATGGAGCTTCTATTCGGTGTATGTTGTTTGGCTTACTTGATTTGGAAATGTCACGTATTTGGCGGTTTCAACAGTATAATACGGCGTATAATATCATTGAGTATTATGGTCAGCGGAATGTGGCGACATTGATTAATGGTATTGCTCATTTAGAAGGCACTACGGGGTGTCAAACGAATTGGACGAATACGAATAGATTATAGGTGGGAAGATGAAAAAATCAATGCGGTTAGATAAGATATTAAGTCATAGTGGATATGGTAGTCGCAAAGACATAAAGGCGTTTTGTAAACAGGGGAATGTAACGGTGGATGGCGTGGTTTGCAGGGATAGTAGCTTGCTCGTGCAGCCCGAAGCGGTTGATATTCGCGTGCAGGGGAAAGTACTTTCGTATGAAGCCCATTATTATCTCCTGTTGCATAAGCCGAAGGACGTTATATCGGCTAGGCGTGACGAAAAGGAAAAAACCGTCGTGGATTTATTGCCCCCGCTATATGCTCATGCCGGTGTGTTTCCTGTCGGCCGCTTGGATAAGGATACGACCGGCTTGTTGCTATTAACGAATGATGGGACGTGGGCCCATCGTATTATGTCGCCTAAAAAACATACGGCGAAAAAGTATGAAGCCGTTGTTGCAGGCCAGATCCCTGCGGATATCCAAACGTGCTTTGCCACCGGCTTGGTGTTGCGTGATGGCACGGTTTGTCAGCCCGCACAGGTTCAGATACGGGAAGCGAATGTCTTAGACATCACCATTTATGAGGGGCAGTATCATCAGATAAAACGGATGTGTGCAGCCGTAGGGCTTAGGGTGTGTCACTTGCATCGCCGTGCTATTGGGGGATTAGTACTAGATGATACCTTGCCTATGGGTGCATGGAGAAAATTAACAGCAGAAGAAAGAGAGTTACCTTTTGTATGTAAATAATTCTATTCAAAATAGTTTCAATATGGTATGATAAGATGTACAGTAGATGTAGGAGAATCATAAATGGTACAAGAAAATGTAACGCGATTACGAGCGTATATGCAGTCCATTCAAGCTACGGCTGTGTTGTTGTTGCAACCGGAAAATATCCTTTATTTTAGTGGGTTTACGGGTGGCGAAGGCGCACTTGTCGTTACGGCAACACGAGCGGAATTATGGACGGATGCACGCTATTTAGAGCAAGCGGCCCAACAAGCCGGCTTGTTATATGAAATTAAAAATCATCAAGGAAAATTGGCATCTTGTATTGCCCGGACGTTGACGGCTGAACAGGTGGCGACCGTGGCATATGAACCACAGGGGCTTACGTATTTTATGTATGAAGCCTTAGCACAAGAAACGACAAGTTCCTTTGTTCCTGCTGATGTGGTGTCCTTGCGAGCCGTTAAACAACGGGCTGAAATCGCCTATACACGCCGTGCGTGTGCTATTGCCGATAAGGCGTTTGCCCAAACGGTAGCGGAACTTCACGCAGGTATGACGGAGCGTGAAGTGGCAACGATGTTAGAAAGTAAGATGCTGTTGTTGGGTTCAGAAGAAAAATCGTTTACGACAATTGTGGCATCAGGTACCCGTTCGGCTATGCCTCATGGTACAGCTACGGATAAAGTGATTGAAGTGGGCGATTTTGTGACGTTCGATTTCGGTGCCGTGTGCCATGGCTATCATTCTGATATGACGCGTACGCTTGTTATGGGGCGTGCTTCAACGGAACAAAAGGAATGGTATGCGTTGGTACAGGAAGGGCAACGCCTGGGCGTGTCGTTACTTCATGTGGGGGCCTCTTGTCGGGATATAGATGCACAAGTACGAGCGTTTTTTGCACAACATGGGGTAGAAAGGTATTTTACGCATTCGTTAGGACATGGAACAGGGTTAGAAATTCATGAAGCACCGGTATTATCCCCGCGGTCTACGGAAACATTAAAAGAAAATATGATAGTTACGGTAGAACCGGGATTATACATAGAAGGCAAATATGGTGTCCGTATTGAGGATTCCCTTGCCATTACAGCGACAGGCTGTGAATTATTAACACAGACATCAAAAGAATTGATGGAACTGGTTTAGGAGGAATTTTAAGGATGATTACAAGTAATGATTTTCGACCAGGCGTTACGATTGAAATTGATGGTCAAGTATGGCAGGTTGTTGAATTTCAACACGTAAAACCGGGCAAGGGAGCAGCCTTTGTTCGGGCGAAAATTAAAAATTTGGAAACGGGCGCCGTTGTAGAAAGAACTTGGAATGCCGGTGAAAAAGTGCAAGATGGACATGTTGATCGTAGACAAATGCAGTATTTATATGAAAATGACGGCATGTACTGTTTCATGGACAATGAAACGTATGATCAAATTGAATTGAATAAGGAAAATCTTGGTACGGCAATTAATTTTCTAAAAGAAGATATGACTGTATCCGTGATGATGTTCAAAGGGAAGGTTATTGGCATCGATTTACCGGCTGCTGTGGCTTTAAAGGTTATTGAAACGGATCCGGGCGTACGCGGTGATACGGCAACAGGTGGCAGTAAGCCGGCGAAGTTAGAAACAGGGTATGTGGTTAAAGTGCCGCTCTTTATTAATGAAGGGGAAGTACTTCAAATTGATACGCGTACGGGCGAATATATGGGTAGAGCATAATACAGCGGTTTTAAAAAGCGATGAGTGTATCATCGCTTTTTGTGAATTTAAGGGAGATAGGTATGGATAAGGAAATAACGGCTAAGTGGGGAGATGTTCATATTTCGCAGCGAGCGATTTCCTTGCTGGCGGCTAAGGCGGCACGAACCGTTACGGGGGTAGCTGATTTAGAGGCAACGTTTGCGGAAACGGCAGCCCTTAAAATGGGACGCCATAAGCCCGCGTATGGTGTAGAGATAATGATACATGAGCAGGAAGTGGAGATTACGTTACGGCTGGTTATTTGTTATGGTTGTCGTATACCTGATGTGGCTTTAGCAGTACAACAAAAGGTGAAACACGAGGTGGAACAGATGACGGCGTATCAGGTAAGCGCGGTGCATATTGATGTACAGGGCATTGATTTTGACCATCCGGTGACAAGCGGTGATGGCGACGGTGAAAGGGGATAATAGGTAGCGTGAGTAGACATAAAGAGCGACAGGAAGCGTTAAAAATTTTATATTCGCGGGAATTTCACTTGCCGGGAGATGTGCAGTTTGCAGAGCGAGAAATATTGGATGATGTTGTCGCAGAGGGGAGTGAGCAAACAGCGCCGCTCGCATCCTATGTTACGCAGTTAGTGCAGACGGTGACTGACCATAAAGCGGAATTAGATGCGATTATTTCTGAATTGGCTATCGATTGGGATATTACGCGATTTAATTATACGGAAAAAAATATCATGCGGTTAGCCTTAGCGGAATTGGTGTATAATACAGAAGAAATCCCTGCAGCGGTCATCTTGAATGAAGCGGTTATGCTGGCAAAAGAGTTTTGCGGTGAAAAAGCGGCTCGGTTTATTAATGGGATGTTAGGAACTTTTTACAGGAAGAGAACACGATGAAAGCATTTATAGGAATTGATACGAGTTGTTATACGACTTCCCTTTGTTTGGTAGATGCGAAGTTTCGGGTGTTAGCAGATGTCCGTAAAGTGTTGCAAGTGCCGGTCGGTAAGCGTGGTTTGTCACAATCGAATATGGTTTATCAACATACGCGTAATCTGCCTGAATTATTTGAACGATTGCGTCCGTTGTTTAAACAATATGCGGTTGCGGGCATAGGCGTGACGAATCAGCCGAGGCGTAATGAACATTCGTATATGCCGGCTTTTTTAGCCGGATTGGGCTATGGCCGTTCTTTATCTGCTTTATTGGGGATACCCTTATATACGATTAGTCACCAAGAAAATCATGTGTTAGCAGCTATGCGTTCGTTAGGGGAGGTATGGGAAGAGCCGTTTTTTGCGTTGCACGTATCGGGAGGAACGACCGAGTTAATTCGCTTCTTACGGCAGTCTGCGGTGTGGCAGGCAACTTGTATCGGCGGTACGAGTGATGTGAGTGCGGGCCAATTTATTGATCGCATCGGCGTAGCCTTAGGCTTTTCCTTTCCTGCGGGTGTGCATGTGGAGCAAGAGGCACTAGCTGAACGAGAAGCAGTAAAAGGGGATGTCGTGTTTTTTAAGGATGGGTATATTAGTTTTTCTGGACCGGAATCGCAGGTGCAAAGAGAGATAAAAAAAGGAAGGCATCCGCATGCATATTATTGTAAGTGGACGCTGGTGACGGTATGGAATGGGCTTGTTCGCTTATTAGAAACGGCACTTGCACAGGGGATGACGCGTTTAGTTGCCGTAGGAGGGGTCATGTCGAATAGGTATATTCGCAGCCAGATGGAAGCCTTTTGTCAACAAAGAGGCATTCAACTTGTCTTAGCACCTCCCGGATATAGTTCTGATAATAGTGCGGGTGCCGCTTTTTGGGCGGCCTGGCAAGAAAGAGGCTAATATGGAGTGTGAATCCGTTACGGCGGTAGTTCGCCGTTTAAAGCATAATGTAGAAGGTGATTATACGCTGCGAAATATTGCGATGGTAGGCAATATTTTAGGCTTGCAACGAGCTTCGGCCGGACATTATTACATGTCTTTACATGATGAACAATGTTCCATACGGGCCATTTTTTTTAGAGGTCGTGTAGGAGCTATGATGGATGCCGTCAAAGAGGGCGATCAAGTAGTTGTTGTAGGATCGTTAAATGTATATGAAAAAGGAGGT
The DNA here is from genome assembly GCF_000221545.1 of Megasphaera sp. UPII 135-E. Lineage (NCBI taxonomy): Bacteria > Bacillati > Bacillota > Negativicutes > Veillonellales > Veillonellaceae > Megasphaera > Megasphaera sp. UPII 135-E. The sequence continues at coordinate 17,012 of NZ_AFUG01000035.1, read as the reverse complement.
TCTGTATCGTTTATTATTGAACGACTTTTTTCTCAAGGCATAGGCACGCTACAACAGCAATTGGAAGCACGTAAAAAAGCACTTGCCGCAGAAGGGCTTTTTGATGAAGCCCATAAAAAAATGTTACCCCGTTTTCCTTGGCGTGTAGGGGTATTAACGTCAAAAACAGGGGCGGTGTTACATGATATTCATAAGATTGCGGCAGAGCGAAATCCGTATATTGACATTTGTTTGTATCCTATTCCGGTGCAAGGCGAGGCGGCTATTCCGGAAATTGTGCAGGCCTTACATGAAGCAGGTAATAATGAACGGTTGGATATATTGATTTTAGCTCGTGGCGGCGGTTCGTTAGAAGATTTATGGTGCTTTAATGATGAACAGGTCGTGCGTGCCGTATTTCAGACAAAGGTACCTATTATTACGGCGATTGGCCATGAAACGGATACTACGTTAGTGGATTATGCGGCGGATGTACGGGCGGCGACACCTACGCATGCTGCCGAGTTGGCTTTTCCGTCCATTACGGATATAGAAATGACGATTGCTCAAATGATGGATGTGGCAACGAAGCGTATACAGGTGTATATAGATGATTATATGCATAAGGTAGAACGGACGCTGCTGTCCGTGCGTCCTGAACAATATAAGACCGTATTGTCGTTACGTCAGGAACAGGTAGAGGCACAGTTGCGTCTGATGACACAGCGGTTAGCCTACATTTATGAACAGAAACAAGGGCAATTGGAAACACTTATGGCACGGCTTAATGGAGATAATCCGGCACGGTTAGCTGCCAAGGGGTATGGCCAAGTGTGTTGCAGGCGGCAACGGGTAAAACGAATAGCGGAGGTATCCGTTGGCGATTTGTTAGACATTCAACTGGTTGATGGGCAAATTCAAACAGTAGTAAAAGGAGTGAAACCGTATGATAAGGGGCAGTAAACAATTAACCGATTTTGAAGCGAATTATGAAGCGTTAGAATCCTTAGTCAAAACCTTGGAAAGCAAAGATTTGACGTTGATGGAATCGTTAGAAGTATATGAAAAAGCAATGAAAATGGGTGCTGCTTGCTCCCAGGCATTGGAACATGCACGCCAACGCGTACAGGCATTGGCCGAGGTGCAAGGGATTTCGGCACAGGAGTCAAGCGATGACGACATGTGAGGCGTATCTAAAAAAGCAAAAACAGTTGGTGGAAGCACGGTTACAAACCTTGTTACATACGGAGGATAAAGGGTTTGCATCGTTATATGAAGCGATGAATTATAGTTTACTCGCCGGGGGCAAACGGGTGCGACCAACGTTGTTACTGGCTACGGTAGAAGCGTTGGGTAAAACAGCGGCACCGTATCTGGATGTGGCTTGTGCGTTAGAATGCATACATACGTATTCGCTGATTCATGATGATTTGCCGGCGATGGATGATGATGCGTTACGGCGGGGGAAACCAACGAATCATGTGATGTTTGGTGAAGGTATGGCTATTTTGGCTGGCGATGGGTTGCTTACGTTTGCGTTTGAATTATTAGCCGCACAGCAGCAGATTGAGGCGGCGAAAAGGTGCCAATGCATGGCCGTTATTGCTCGTGCTGCCGGCCCCGCCGGGATGGTAGGCGGACAGGCCTATGATTTAAATGCTGAAGGTAATATGCATATTGGCGTAGAGGGATTACAATTTATGCATTACCATAAAACAGGAATTATATTTGAAGCGGCGATTGAAATAGCGGCTATTTTGGCGGACGCAACACCGGCTATTCGAGATTGTTTGCGGACATATGCCTATCAGTTAGGGTTGACATTTCAAATTACAGATGATATATTAGATTATTCCGGCGATGCAGCTATGTTAGGAAAACCGGTCGGTAGTGATGCCAAAAATCATAAGGCGACATATGTGACGTTATTTTCCTTAGCAGAAGCACGGTCGATGGCTCAAGAAGCGGCGACAAATGCGATTATGGCGGTGTCTGCATTGGGTGAAGAGGCGTGGTTTTTACGTCAGCTGGCAACGTATCTGCTGCAACGTGTGAGGTAAAAGAAGAGGGTATCTATGCAACAAAAAGAGCGACTGGATGTACTTTTAGTAGAAAAAGGGCTTTGTGAAAGCAGGGAAAAGGCGAAAGCTACCATTATGGCCGGGCTGGTGTATGTCGATAATAAGCGCGTGGATAAAGCGGGGACGAAAGTACTCGTGTCGGCACCCGTTACGGTAAAGGGAAAGGTCATGCCGTATGTCGGGAGAGGCGGCTTAAAATTGGAAAAGGCGATTGCTTCTTTTTCGCTTTCTTTAGAGGCTAAAACGATGCTGGATATCGGTGCTTCAACGGGTGGTTTTACAGATTGTGCCTTGCAACATGGTGCGGCTAAAGTATTTGCCCTGGATGTGGGATATGGGCAATTGGCGTGGTCGTTGCGTACGGATGCACGGGTCGTCAATATGGAACGTACGAATATACGGTATGTCACCTGTGAGGATATAGGAGAACCGGTTGATTTTATTTCTATTGACGTTTCCTTTATTTCGATTTTAAAAATTATGCCGGCGGTGGTTCCCTTATTACGGTGGGGCGGACAAATGGTCACCTTAATTAAACCGCAATTTGAAGCTGGTAGAGAATGCGTTGGCAAAGGCGGTATTGTGCGTAATGAAGCCGTTCATCGTGAGGTGTTGTTGCGTGTTATTGCGGGCATTCATGCACAGGGCATATCCCCCTTAGCGTTGACGTTTTCGCCGATTAAAGGTGCTGATGGTAATATTGAATATTTGTTGTTTTCTTGTAAAGAGGAAACACCGCGACTGCTTGTTACGCCGACGATGATCGATGCGGTCGTTAAGCAGTCTCATGAATTGTAGGTGAGCAGGTTGCGTATTGGAATTTTTCCGAATTTAACTAAACCCGAATGCGGGTTGTGGATCCCTTCGTTTATACAAGTATGCGAGAAACATGGGGTGGATGTGGTATTACCTTCTTATGTTTTAGAAAGTACACAAGCCATATATCGATCCATTGATGCTGCGTATTATCAGCCATGTGATGAACTGATGCCAACGATTGACATAGCCTTCATTTTAGGCGGCGATGGAACGGTACTGAAAATGGCCCGTTCATTTGCCCTGGCACAGGTGCCGGTGTGTGCGGTTAATTTTGGGTCTTTAGGATTTTTATTTGAAGTAGAACCGACGGAAGTAGAACATTGGTTGACCCGTATATTGGCTGGGGATTATCATATAGAAGAACGCATGATGCTGAGTGCTGCATTATGTGAGGGCGAGAACGTAAGCAAGGTCTTGCCCCTGGCGTTAAATGAAATTGTTATCGCCCATGGTAATGTCGGGAAAATGGTGCGGATCGATGTGTATATTGATGGTCATTTTGTTCAGCAATATCCCGGTGACGGTATTATCGTTTCTACGCCTACGGGGAGTACGGGATATAGCTTTTCCGGGGGAGGTTCGATTGTCGCCCCACAAGTAAAATGCCTGATGGTTACGCCGATTTGTCCCCATTTACTCTTAAAGACGCCGTTTATATTGGACGAACAAGCGGTGCTTACATTTTCTTCTGCCCCGAGTCGGAATAGTGTTCGCATTTCCATTGACGGGATGACGGATCAAGAACTTCCGCGTACGGTATCCTTGCGGGTAAGTCGGTCTGACTATGCATTGAAAATGATTAGATTTACAGAAAAGTATTTTTATACTAATTTATTTACGAAGTTGGCAGGAAAGAGTTAAGCGTAATGGAAATGTTACATCATGCCGTATCCCTTTGTCATATGCTCTTACGTCCCTATCTGCAACAGGCACATGTCGTGGTGGATATGACTTGCGGTAATGGCAAGGATACGGTGTTTTTAAAGCGATACATGCAAGATGGCGCACGCTTGTATGCCTTTGATATACAGCCGGTGGCCATAGCACGAACAAAAGAGCGATTGCTTCAGGCGAAGGTGTGGGATCCGTCGATTTGTTTGCGGTGTGGCTCGCATGAGCAATTGGTCTTGGCAATAGAAGAAAATATTGATATTTGCGTGTTTAATTTAGGTTATTTGCCAAAAGGTAATCATGACATTCAAACTACATGTGCCACTACCATAAAAGCTATTAAATTTTGCTTGCATAAACTTTCTGAAAATGGGATAATTATGGTAGCTGCATATCCAGGTACACCCATAGGTAAAGAGGAAGCATTGGGGCTTGCTTCTTTTTTACAGAAGCTACCGCAGTCGATGTTTCATGTATCTTTATGGAACCCGTTAAATCAAATACATGAACCGCCCATTTTATATATTATTCAAAAAAGAAAAACAAAAGGACGATAGGCTTACCGGAAAAAAGGAGAGGTTTAAAACATGAAGAGATTTCGATATGCAAAAATAAAGGAAATTGTACAGTCCAGACCTATTGAAACACAGGATGAATTAGCTAAGGCCCTGGAAGAAGAAGGCATTGACGTGACACAAGCTACGGTTTCAAGAGATATAAAAGAATTAATGCTCATTAAAGTACCGACTAGTGATGGTCATTATCGATATGCTCTTTCGCCTGAACAGAATTTATTGATGTCTAAAAATCGTATGGTACGGTTATTTCAAGATTCGGTTGTACGGGTAGATTCTGCGTTAAATCAAGTGGTTATTCATACCTTGCCGGGTTCGGCTAATCCTGTTGCGGCAGCAATTGATCATGCCCGTTGGGAACATGTCTTAGGTACCTTGGCCGGGGATGATACTATTTTGATTATTATGCGTAGCGAAGAAGCAGTCAAACCATTGGTAAAACTTCTGTTTTCGTTAATGAATGAATGAGGTTTTTATGCTACAGTATCTTCATATTAAGCATTTTGCGTTGATTGAAGATGTACACATTCACTTTGGCGATGGATTGACGATTTTTACCGGTGAAACCGGTGCAGGTAAATCGATTCTTCTTGATGCTATTGGAATGTTAGCCGGAAAGCGTGCTTCAGCTTCCTTCGTGCGACAAGGCACGGAGTCATTTTGGGTTGAAGGCGCTTTTTTTCTATCTACACCAGATGAAGCATTACAACGCATTTTGTTAGAAAATCATATTGAAATGGAAGATGGCCAATTGGTCATTGCAAGAAAATGGCAGCGCAATGGACGAGGAACGGTATTGGTTAATGGGACACTGGTACCGCTTGTGGTGGCAAAACAAATCGGCGATTATCTTTTAGATATTCATGGGCAATACGATAATCGCTTGATTTTTGATCCCTTGTATCATGTCGATTTATTGGACGGCTTAACACCGGAGGTACAGGCGGCACGTGCTGCTTATGATGAGGTGTATCGCACATGGCAAACCCTTGCCCATGAGGTAAAAAAATTAAGTCATGATGAAAGTGAAAAAGCACGTCTGTTATCGGTGTTGGATTTTCAGATAAAAGAAATTGAAAAGCATAACTTAAAAATAGGCGAAGATGAAGCATTAGAGAAAAAAGTTCGACTAGCAGCAAAGGGCGAACATATCAAAAATAATATGCGTGAGTTGGTATATACGTTTGACGGTAGTGATAGGCAAGCCGGGGTCTTAGAACAAGCGGAAACGGTGCAACGCCTGTTAGGGAAGATGGGGACGTATGAACCCTTGTTTCAACAAGTCGAAGCACGCTGGGAAACGCTGGTGTATGAGCTGAAAGATGTCTATGAGAGCCTCGTGACATATGCTGATGACGTTGAGTTTGATGAACAGGCCCTTGATGCAATGCAAGAACGACTTGCGAAAATGGAAAAGTTAAAACGAAAATATGGGCCTTCTATTGAGGATATTTTAGCGTTTTTACAACACGCAAAGCAAGAATATCAGCAATTAGAAGATGTGGATAATCAGCTGGCACGGGTAAAAAAGAAATTGGTCGACGCACAGCAGCAGGCAAAAGAAAAAGCACAAGCATTATATGACGTGCGTCTTCACGTAGCCAAGCAGTTTCAACAGTCGATGACAGAAACGCTGGGAAAATTAGGCATGCCGCATAGTCAAATCAGGTTTCACATCGAACCGATGGAAACGGTAACGGCGATAGGGGCGAAGGTAGTCGAATTGTATTTTTCCGCTAATAAAGGGGAAGCGGTTCAACCACTAGCGAAAATTGCTTCGGGCGGTGAAGTTTCGCGTATTGCCCTGGCTTTAAAATCCATCGGGGAGCGGAAGCAATCAGATAAAACAAGAATTTTTGATGAAATTGATGTCGGTATTAGCGGTCAAACGGGGGTACAAGTGGCGAAGCACATGCATCAATTATGTCAGCAGGAACAGGTTTTTTGTATAACCCATTTGCCGCAAACGGCAGCTGCGGCAGATAAGCATTATGTTATTTATAAAAAAGAAGAAAAGGGACGGACGATTTCACAAGTTAAATTGCTTTCACCACAAGAACATGTGCAAGAGATTGCACGTATGTTTACGGGCGATGATGTGCGAGAAGAAGGGATAGAGGCGGCACGAACGTTAATTCGCCAAAGTAAAGATGCAGATGAAAAGGGAAATTCCTTGACGTAAATTGAATAAAGGGTATATAGTAGGATTACCTTTTTTATGAATATAAGGATGGTGATAGTATGATTAGTGTACTTGTCAATGGTGCAGATGGACGAATGGGAAGTGAAGTTGTCAAAGCCGTAATAGCTGATCCGGAATTAAGGTTAGTCGGTGGGGTTAGTTTATCTCATGTCGGTGAAGATATAGGTACGGTCATTGGTATTCCCTACACAGGCCTGTGTATAGTGGATGATCTTAAAAAGGCGTTACAACTATATCAACCACAGGTTGTCGTTGATTTTACAACGCCTGCCGCCATTTATAAAAATGCGGAAATTTGTTTACAGCAGGGTGTTAATATGGTTGTCGGTACGACCGGGCTGACGGCAGCACAGCGTGAACAGTTAGGCAAATTAGCCACGGCGAAAGAGGTAAGTATTTTTATTGCACCTAATTTTTCCATTGGGGCAGTACTTATGATGCGATTTGCTAAAGAAGCGGCACCTTATTTGCCGGATGTAGAAATTATTGAATTGCATCATAATAATAAATTAGATGCACCTTCAGGAACGTCGATTATGACTGCCAATTATATTGCGGAAGCACGGCAAGCCGCTAAGGTGGAAGCCGCCGTTGATCGGACGCAAGAAAGCTTGGCTGGGGCTAGAGGGGCGACAGTAGCCGGTATTCCTGTCCACAGTGTACGGTTGCCCGGGTATGTCGCTCATCAGCAGGTGCTGTTTGGTGGCTACGGAGAATTATTGACGATTCGACATGATTCATTAGATCGTAAATCGTTTATGCCCGGTGTGATCTTAGCGATAAAAAAAGTTCAGACAAAGATAGGATTGACATTTGGGTTAGAGCATTATTTATAATAAGAGAGGAAGTTGAAAGACCATGAAAAAGCCTGTTGTAGCTATTTTGGGTGCCACCGGGGCAGTAGGACAAGAATTTATTCGCTTAATTGAGGAACGCCAATTCCCTTATAGTAAGTTGATTTTGTTGGCATCATCGCGTTCGGCCGGAAAAAAAATGAGTGTTAATGGCCACGTATATACCGTAGAAGAAGCCACGCCGGAGTCATTTACGGGTGTCGATATAGGGCTATTTGCGGGCGGCGCTATTAGTAAGACCTTAGCACCTGAAGCAGCGAAACGGGGTTGTGTTGTCATTGATAATTCAAGTGCCTTTCGTATGGATAAAACGGTACCATTGGTTATCCCTGAAATCAATGCGGCAGATATTGCAATGCATCAAGGCATTATCGCCAATCCAAATTGTTCGACCATTATTATGCTCATGGCGTTAAAGCCGATTTATGACTTATCACCCATTACGAAAATCATCGTCAGCACGTATCAAGCCGTATCCGGAGCAGGTAAAGAAGGCATTGAAGAATTGGAAACGGAAGTGAAAGACTTTTTACAGGGCAAAGAAATGGAAGCACATGTCTTGCCTACGAAGAGTTTAGATACGCATTATCCGATTGCCTTTAATCTTATTCCTCATATAGATGTGTTCTTAGATAACGATTATTCTAAGGAAGAAATGAAGATGGTACATGAAACGCATAAAATTTTACATAATGATACGATTGCCATTACGGCAACGACGGTACGAGTTCCCGTATTTCGCAGTCATGCCGAATCGATATATGTGGAAACGGAAAAACCTATTAGCGTAGAGGCCGTTCGGCAGGCACTTGATGCGTTTCCAGGCGTGCAAGTAGAAGATGATCCGGTACATATGAAGTATCCTATGCCGTTATATACATCAGAAAAATATGATTGTTATGTCGGTAGAATTCGTAAGGATTTATATAATGAAAAAGCTGTTAATTTGTGGGTTTGCGGGGATCAAATTCGCAAGGGGGCAGCGTTAAATGCCTTACAAATTGCAGAATATATGTTAGCTCATGATTTACTCTTATAAAGGAGTGATGGTAGATGAATCATTTTGGTAATGTTATTACGGCGATGATTACCCCTTTTCATGCGGATGGATCCGTTGATTATGAAGCGGCGGCTTCCTTGGCAACGTATCTGTGTGAACACGGTTCTGATGGGGTATTAGTTGCAGGTACTACGGGTGAAGGTGCTACGTTGACAGAACAGGAAAAGTTGACCTTGTTTACAACGATTGTGGATGCCCTAGGGAAAAAGGCCACCGTGATTGCTAACGTAGGAAGCAATAATACGGCTCAAACGATTGCGTTTGCACAAAAAGCGGCCAAAACGGGGGTAGATGCGTTATTGGTTATTACGCCGTATTATAATAAACCCAATCAAGCCGGTTGTTACGCCCATTTTGCAGCGGTTGCTCAAGCGGTTTCCTTACCCATCATTCTGTATAATGTTCCCGGTCGTACGGGGGGAAAAGTGGAAGCACAAACGGTGGTGCGTTTGGCCCGTGATTTTACGAATATTGTGGGCATAAAAGAAGCGAGTGGCGATTTGGTAGCAGCCACGGTGATTGCTAGAGATACGGCGGATGATTTCATGCTATATAGTGGGGAAGATAATTTGACGTTACCCTTATTAGCGGTCGGCGGCTGCGGTATCATTAGTGTGGCTTCCCATCTTATTGGCCCGGCGTTGCAAGACATGATAGTTGCATATAAACAACAAGATGTAGCAAAGGCATGCCGGTTGCATCAGCAACTGTTGGATGTATGTAACGGTGTTTTTTGTACGGTTAATCCGATACCCGTTAAAACATGTTGTCATATGCTTGGCTTAGCCGAAGAAGTATTTCGGTTGCCCATGGTGAAAGCGTCAGCCGCAGAGAAAGCATTTTTACGTACCATGTTAGAGAAGGCACAGATTATATCCCCTTCGTAAGGTAAACATAAAACAGCAGTTGATATATATCAACTGCTGTTTTTATATCGTTATGGGTACACCTATACGGATATTCATAGCCATTGTAACCAGGGTGTACCGCGGACAACTTGCATTCTTTATGGGTATTGCTTATAATAAAATATAATTTATGTATTCAACTAGGGGTGATTTTATGGGATTTATTAGTTCACTTTTTAAGCATGAACCAACAGGTATAAAAAAACAAATTTCTATTACGGGGATGACTTGTCAACATTGTGTGAAGCATGTTAAAGAGGCCTTGCAACAAATACAGGGCGTAAAGAAAGTAGATGTATCTTTAGCGGCGGGACAAGCAAGTGTGATTATCGCCGATGACGTGACGGACGACATGATGAAACAAGCCGTTGAAGAGGCAGGCTATCAAGTTACATCTATTCATTAAATATAGCGTAAAAAAAGTATTCACCGCGTGAATACTTTTTTTTTACCGTAAATGGCGAATGAGTTCCTCCGGGATAGGCGAAGGATTATGCGTGATATAGTAGCTATCCACCTTGGGCGGAGCGAAATCTAACAAGGGAATAATACGCAGATGACCCTGCCTTATATCATCTTCAATTAAGCTTCTGGGTAAAAACGTATAACCCAAGCCATCGAGGATATATTGGGGCAGTTTGGTGCTATTATCTATTTCCATAGAAAAACGATGATGCTTGGGAAATAAATCTTGAATATATATACCTACTCCTTGTAAGGCAAAATTGCAAAATAAATAATCAATATGGGGCAAATCATTTTTAGAAATACCTTCGGCATAATCGGTTATTTTTTTATGGCACACTAACACCAACGGATCCGTACGATAAGGCCGAGAAATATAGCCATCGCGAAATAAAGGACTAAAAGAAAAGACCGCATCCAACATATTTTCTTGCAACTGCAAGAGCATATCCGGCGTATGACTGATCGTGATAGCTAAGGAAATATTCGGCTTTGTGGCCAAAAAGGAACGGATCTTTTTTTGTAAGTGACATTCGTAAATCGTATTTGTCGTGCCTAGATGGATGTGCTGTGCATACGTAGGAGATTGTGTCACTTCTTGTAAGGCTGTCGTTTCCAGGCGAATAAAATGTTGTGCATAAGGAAGAAATTTTTGACCGGCGGTGGTTAAGGTCACTTGTTTGTGATTGCGAGCAAACAGCGATACCCCTAATTCCGCTTCTAAATCTTGCATGCGGTTGGTAATCGTAGATTGGGCTACATAAAGTTGGCGAGCCGTTTTGGTGAAATTTTTGATTTGTGCTAGAGCGAGAAACGTGCGTAAGGTGGTCGTATCCATATATCCTCCAATAATCATAAAAACGAATTGTAGTAATTAGAATAATCTATTTTACACATTGCATATGGGTATTATATAATAAAAAATAATGGTAGACAATTCTTGTGGTACTTTTTTATTTAATTTTTATATAAAAAGAGGGATAGGTATGAATAAGAAAATAGTTCCTTTTACAGAAAAGCAAATTCGCGACATGATTAAGCAATATCCAACGCCGTTCCATATTTATGATGAAAAGGCCATTGTTCAGAATGTACGAAAACTGATAAAGGCCTTTGCGTGGGCACCGTCATTTAAAGAATACTTTGCCGTGAAAGCCACGCCTAATCCGTACATTATGCGTGTATTGCAAAACGAAGGAGTAGGTGCGGATTGCAGTTCCCTGGCAGAATTAATATTGTGTGAAAAAGTGGGCATTACGGGAAAAGATATTGTTTTTTCCTCTAACGATACACCCAAGATCGAGTATCAAAAGGCCATGGAAATGGGAGCACTCATCAATTTGGATGATATCTCCATGATTGCTTATTTAGAAGAAATGGGACCCTTGCCCGATGCTATTTGTGTACGGTATAATCCGGGTCCGTTGCTACAAGAAGGAAACGCCATTATTGGTAAACCGGAAGAAGCAAAATACGGATTAACAAGAGAGCAAATTTTTGCAGCCTTTCAGGAATTGCAACAAAAAGGCGTTTCACATTTTGGCTTACATACGATGGTTGTTTCCAACGAATTGAATGTGTCAGGCCTTATTCATACAGCTAAAATGATGTTTGAATTAGCGGTGGAAGTAAAAGAAAAACTGAGCATTGCCGTAGACTTCATTGACTTTGGCGGCGGCATAGGCTTGCCGTATCGCCCGGAAGAATCATTTGTTGACTATGATGAACTTAGTGCAGGTATCAAGCGATATTTTGAAGAAATAATGCGTCCGCACGGGTTAGATAAAGTGAAATTGGCATTTGAATGCGGCCGTGCTATTACAGGCCCTTACGGCTATTTGGTGACGACAGCCATTCATCATAAACATATTTGGAAAGAATATATTGGCGTAGATGCTTGTATGGCTAATTTGATGCGTCCGGGGATGTATGGTGCGTATCATCACATTACCGTATTGGGTAAGGAAACACAGCCCCTCGATCATGTATATGATGTGACCGGATCCCTTTGCGAAAATTGCGATAAATTTGCCATTGATAGAGCATTACCGAAAATAGATGAAGGGGATATCTTAGTCATTCATGATACGGGTGCACACGGACATTCGATGGGCTTTAACTATAATGGAAAATTACGTTCAGCTGAGTTACTTTGGCATGAAGATGGCACGGTTACTTGCATTCGCCGTGCAGAAACAGTAGATGATTTATTTGCGACCTTAGATTTTTCGCAGCTATAAAATATACAGTTGCTTCTATCTCTTAAGCAGCTACATGTAGCTAATTTCTTTTTTTGAATTAGCGGCGTACTCCGTAGTCATACAGCGTACGCCGCTTTTTCGTATACTGCGGCTGCATAACCGCATCTATACAGAGCGTATGCGATTTACGCAAATAGCGAAACAAGGAACACCTTACCGGTCTTAACAAGGGGGGACGAAAAAAACGTACGCATTTATCTATGCACGCTCAGCAGAACAACTCTTTTAGCGTTGATTAGGTGTGCCACGCACACTCGTGACTTTAGTCATGAGTAAGTGGCATGTATAGTCCACATATTCAGCAATGAGTATGTGCCGAATAGTAATATTCGGAAATCTACTTAATTGCCGGAAACCCCTAAAGCTCAAAGTACTTAATGTATATTAAGTTACGAAAGTAGAAACAAATCTTTGAGATGGTGCAAGGTTAAATCCTAAACACTATGCAACAATGGGCAATCGGCAGCGAAGCCGATGTTACAAATAACATCGGAACGTTCAACGACTATCCTGAGAAGGAGTACTGTACAAGCGTATAGGAAATGGTAGAGATCCTTAATGATACAAGGATTAAGATATAGTCTGTGCTTTATCGAAAGATAGAGGTGCGAGTAGTGTCGCCGGTCGGACGTAGCGAATCCGATTGAACAACCATCCTCTCAAAAGTTTTACGGTTTTTACATATATTATATAAAAAATAATTTTATCCTTATTCCTATTTGAAATTAAAATTCATATGTTATAATTATGTTATCCAAGGAGGTAGCATAATGAATGTAACATACGGATGTGGATATATTTAAATGGAAAAAGCATTTAAAGTTAGAATATATCCGAATGAAGATCAAATACAATTGTTAAATCAAACATTTGGTTGTGTTAGATATATTTATAATTATTTTCTAAATAGAAAAATAAATCTCTATAAAGAGAATAACGAAAATCTAACTTACAACGAATGTTCTAAGGAACTAACCCAGTTAAAGAAAGAAAAAAAGTGGCTTGCAAATCCGGATAAATGTGCATTACAGAATACACTTAAAAATTTGGATGTAGCATATCGAAATTTCTTTAATAAACGAACGGGTTTTCCTAAATTTAAATCAAAAAAATTTTCTAAAGATGTTTACAAAACAAATTCTAATTTAAGATTTGAAAATAACAAAATTAAAATCCCCAAAATAGGATGGATAAGGATAAAAGGGTATAGAGAAATATCCGGAAGGATATTGTCTATAACAATTTCTAAAACTAAATCTAATAAATTTTTTGCTAGTATTTGCGTAACTGAATTTAAACCGAAACAGTTTGAGAAAACCAATCAAAATGTAGGTATAGATTTAGGACTTAAAGAGTTTGCAATTCTTAATACAGGTGAAAAAATTAATAATCTTAGATTTTTTAAAGAATCTCAAGAAAAATTATCCACGATGCAAAGAAAACTTTCTAAAAAAGTTTTTAAAAGCAATAATTATTTTAAATATAAAATTAAGGTAGCTAATTTTCAAGAGAAAATTAAAAATCAACGATTGGATTTTCTGCATAAAATTTCTATTAGGTTAGTTAAAGAATACGATATTATTTGCATTGAAGCATTAAAAGTTGAAAATATGATGAAAAATCATAATTTGGCTAAGTCGATTCAAGATGTTTCATTATCGGAATTTGTAAGACAATTAGAGTATAAAGCAAAATGGTACGGAAAAATAGTTTCTAAAATAGATACTTTTTATCCGTCCAGTCAATTATGTTCTAATTGTGGCTTTAAGAATATCGAAGTTAAAAATCTTAAAATTCGAGAATGGACTTGCCAAGAATGTGGTACTCATCATGATCGAGATGTTAACGCCGCAAATAATATCTTAATCGAAGGATTGAAAGTTTTAAATTCTATATAATATATGTAAGAACCGTAGGGCATACGGGGATAGCCTATTAAATTTACTCGATCACTACTTGAAATTATAATTATAATTTTAAGCAAATTGGGTGTAAATAGGAACCTCGTGACTTTAGTCATGAGAGGATGTCAGATACGCACAAAATCATGATAACATGAATTAAACATAGAAAAAACAATGGCTGTTCACTGGAAAACGTGTGTGCATGGTATAATGGAGAGCGTATTTTCTTCGGCTAAGTTTGATAGTTTGCCCGAACTTTTATTAGCACGAGTGTTAGAAAAAGATGCGGATGTGATTACCTGGCTAAGACCCGGGCAAAATGAATTTAATATCACATATAACCGCGGCAGGCATTATGTTCCCGACTTTGTGGTAGAAACGGAGCAATACTTTTATATCGTTGAAGTGAAAGGCGAAGATAAACTCAACGATGCCGATGTGATTGCCAAAGAAAAACAAGCCGTCAAATATTGTGAGGATGTAAGCGACTGGTCTTATAAGAGTCACAAAAAAGAATGGCGCTATGTATTTATTCCTTCTACGAAAGTACAAATAAACTCCTCCTTTAATACGCTTGCCAAGCGTTTTATGGTGACCAAGAACTGAACTGTACTCGTTTTTATAGAAGCCCGTTGCGACAACACGGGCTGCCCGTCAAACGGCTCCGGTAATGACGACAACAAGCACCGCCTGCTTCGTGCCACATGCACGGGAGGCGGTGCTTGTTTTTATGCGAAGGGGCGTTGCCGGTTGGTTTTTATCCTTTGGAAAAAGGGTTCTCAGGTGGTTGTATTTTTTAGTAGGCTTGCTTTCATGGTATAATTAAACCATATGTAAAGGGGAGATTGATATGGATAATGTACAACGGAGAAAACAGATTATAGAGATACTTAATGAAGCCGATGCCCCTGTGAATGGAACGACGTTAGCGAAAATGTGCAAGGTGAGTAGACAAATTATTGTCGGGGATATTGCTATGTTAAGAGCTAAAGGGCGTAATATTATTTCCACGCCGCGGGGATATCAGTTATTGCACGTAGAGCCGGTGGGTTGTCGGCGGTTAATGGTGTGTAAACATGGCGTGGAATTGATGCAGCTGGAATTAGAAACGATGGTGGATAATGGTGGTGTAGTGGAAAATGTGTTGGTGGAACATGAGGTGTATGGTGAATTAGAAGCAAAATTAAATCTTCGCTCACGGCGTGATTTGCAGCAATATATGACGTTGATGCAACAATCGCATGCTGCTTTATTGTCTTCTTTAAGCGGCGGCATTCATATGCATTCTATATTTGCTATGTCCGAAGAGGAGTTAGATGTTATTGAAGAAAAATTAGCTGCTTTAGGTATTTTATATAAAGGATAATGCAGGATAAGGAAAAAGAAAAATCTCCACTTGCTTTTTTGCGTGCTGACGTGTATTATATGTATATACAGCTGTCATGACAATAGAAAAGGTGTGATATACATGATTTTACAACGTTTGGAAGCATTGCCGGTTAGCAAGTTTCATTATAAATTGTTGCTCGTAACTGGCTTAGGATGGATGTTTGATTCTTTTGATACGGGGCTGATTGCATTTGTATTGCCCTTGCTTGCTAAAGAATGGGGCTTAACAACCGCACAAATGGGGGTTGTCGGTAGTATCGGTTTGGCAGGAATGGCGTTAGGTGCAGTCGTCTCAGGTTCTCTTGCTGATCGATGGGGACGAAAAAATGTTTTTTGTGTGACGATTTTGCTATATAGCCTGGCTACGGGGTTATGTGCATGGGCACCGACGTACAATATATTGTTATTGTGCCGTTTTTTGGTAGGATTTGGCTTAGGCGGCGAATTGCCCGTTGCGGTTACGTTAGTTTCTGAATATGTACCTGCTCGTGTGCGGGGACGGTTTATTGTTTTGTTAGAAAGTTTTTGGGCTGTTGGTTGGATTTTAGCGGCTTGCATTGCGTATTTCTTTATTCCTCAGTATGGGTGGCGTATTACCTTTGTGATCGGTGCGTTGCCGGCACTTTATGTATTTTTTGCACGCATTCATATGCCTGAATCTATTCGTTATTTAGTGGATAAAGGTAGGGTTAAAGAAGCGGAAAATATTATTCGGGCGTTAGAAAGAAACGTACAGCAGGTGGCAACTTCTGTGACTACGGAAATTGCCGCGGTTACGGAAAAACCTCATTTTTCTACGTTATGGAATCCGAATTATCGCGTACGGACGTTTTTGTTGTGGCTCGTATGGTTTGGCATCATTTTCAGCTATTATGGTATTTTTATGTGGTTGCCATCGTTAGTGTTTAAGCAGGGATTTGCTATTGTAAAGACCTTTGAATATGTCTTGATTATGACGTTAGCACAGCTCCCCGGATATTTCAGTGCGGCTTTATTAGTTGAATCGTGGGGACGAAAAAATACATTGGCTGTGTATTTGTTAGGAAGTGCTGTGGCAGGGTATTTCTTTGGTAATGCCGGTTCTGTGTCCGTCTTGCTTATATCGGGGGTATGCATGTCTTTCTTCAATTTAGGTGCATGGGGCGTTTTATATACGTATACACCGGAACAATATCCGACTGCTATTCGTGCGATGGGAAGCGGATGGGCTGCCGGTTTTGGTAGAATTGGCGGTATTGTTGCCCCGCTTTTAGTAGGTCATTTATTGGGGAAAGCCGTGGGTATGCATGTCATATTCTATTTGTTTGCACTTGTCTTTTTCGTTATTGCTGTTGCTATTTTATTTTTGGGACGGGAAGGTAAAAAGCAAGTATTAGAAGAGGCTAGTTTGTAAACGGTCATATAAGAGAGAGTAAAAACAAAAAGATACGATTTATCGTATCTTTTTTGTTTTTTAGCAAGGGAAGGTGGAGCGTGTTTGCTAGACTACAAAAATATAGGTGTAATTTTTGCCGGAAGTATTGACAGGTTTGCGTTTTAGTGATAATCTTTTGTATGTTACATCATAGTTATAGAAAAGAATAAAAATTATTTTATTGCTATTTTGTAAAAATCAAAAAAACG
>NZ_AFUG01000036.1:0-63822 GCF_000221545.1 Megasphaera sp. UPII 135-E | reverse complement strand
CATTTCCAATATAGTAAGAGCGATTTTTTGAGATAAAAATGTGACGATAGTTAGCAAATATAATGTATATAATATACATTATGATGAATAAATGAAAAAATAAAGATTACATAAACGCATAATAGAATAAAAAAAAGAGATATCTTTTAGAGATATCTCTTTTTTCTATTTACTGTATTATAAAAATATAGCCCAATCCACGTATTGTTTTTAAATTGTCAAAATTATCGATCCTGGTTAATTTTTTTCGAATATTGCCTATGTAGACATCAATAATATTTGAGGTTGTGTCTTCAGCACAATGCCAAAGGCTTCCTAATATTTGTTCTCGGGATAGGATGCGATTTGGATGTCGTATGAAATAATATAATAGGTTGAATTCCGTTTTGGTCAAAGGGACGATTTGGTTTTTAAAGAATACTAATTTTGTAATCGGATTAATTTCAAGGTTATTTACACGGATAGTTGCGTCGTCAGAGAGAAGACCATCTAATAGCATAAATAGACTTCGAATACGAGCTACCAATTCTTTTATACTAAAGGGCTTAATAAGGTAGTCGTTAGCACCAGCATTAAATGCTTCTAATTTCATATTGAGATCATCTACGTGAGATATGACTATTATGGGTACTTCATAGTGGGAGCGTAATTTTTTACAAAATTCAATTTCGCCGATACTTTTTTTCTGCATATCAATGATGAATAGGTTACAGTTTCCGATTAACATATAATCAGAAACTTCTTTACGCGTGTCTAAACAGACACAGTGATAATTATTTAGCTCTAGTTCAGCTTTGATGCCACTTGATAATTGTGCACCTAATTCAATTAATAAAATGTTTCGTTTACATGATTTTTGGCTTTTCATAATATCCTCCTAATTAAAAAATAACGACAACAATAATATAAAAATTGAATTCTTTATATATTATAAGAAATTTAATTACAAAAAATAAATAATTTATATGAATTTATTAATACGGAATAAACATATAGAAAAGATGAAAAATGATAAAATATACAGAAAACAGACTTGAAAAAATTTAGAATTATTTTATCGAATCTTAATAAAATTGTAACATTATCATGGTATTATATTTTTGATAATAAAATTATCATGGGAAACAAAAAGCATATCAACTCATTCCTCTATATGAGTTCTCCCCCCTAAGATGTCTTTTTGTTTCCAGCATGTATCATCCCGATACACAAAAAAGACCAGCTTAGAGCTGGTCTTTTTTGTGATAAGCATGTACATTGTTAGTCATTTCTATTAATTTAAAATGATAATCAATTATCATAATAAAAAAGATGAATTTTATTTTTTTATAGGTCTATATTATGCGAATTATATGGAATATTGCAATAAAAAAGAACAAAAATAATATTTTTTTTGAAAACCACCATTAAAAAGCCTGCAAACATAGTAAAATAGCACGGTTATGCTAAATGTTTGATAGGTTGACTTTTTTTTACTTTCATGCAATAATGAGAACGTTCAAGAAAGCCGATTTCTTGAGTTAATATGTATTTGGAGGTGAATAACATGCATGTTATTTCTGATGAATGTGTAATGTGTGGTTCTTGTGCTGCTACCTGTCCTACGGGAGCTATTGAAGAAGGCGATAGCAAATATGTAATTGGTGATGCTTGCATTGATTGCGGTGCTTGCGAATCTGTTTGTCCTACAGGAGCTATTTCAGCTGAATAAGATTTTTTAATGATAAGGGAGACACAATTGGTGTCTCCTTTTTTTGTATATATAATTTGGGTACAAAATTATTTATATTTTTGGTGTACAGAACGGGTGATTTCGTCTATAATAAAAAATAAGCTATTTTAAGGGAATATTCCCACTTTGGTTAATTTAAGGTATAGAGGTGCAGAGAATGAGATCTGATAAATTTGGTATGAGAGGATTAACTTTTGATGATGTATTGTTGGTGCCTGCTAAGTCGGATGTATTACCAACAGAGGTGGATGTATCTACTAATTTGACAAAGGACATTAAATTAAATATCCCTATTATGAGTTCTGGTATGGATACAGTGACGGAAGCTCCAATGGCTATTGCGATTGCTCGTGAAGGCGGCATTGGTGTTATTCATAAAAACATGTCTATTGCAGCCCAAGCACGTGAAGTAGATAAAGTGAAACGTTCGGAGCATGGAATTATTATTGATCCTATTTTTTTAAATCCAGATAATCTCTTAGCGGATGCTAATGAATTAATGGGAAAATATCGTATTTCTGGTGTACCCATTACGGTGGAAGGAAAATTAGTGGGCATTATTACGAATCGTGATATGCGCTTTGAAGAAGATATGAATCGACGTATAGGCGATATCATGACTTCAGAAAAATTAGTAACAGCTCCCGTAGGAACATCTTTAGCAGAAGCAAAAGATATTTTACGTTATCATCGTATTGAAAAATTGCCATTAGTGGATGGAGAAGGAAATTTAAAAGGGTTAATCACGATTAAAGATATTGAAAAAGCACATAAATATCCCAATTCTGCAAAAGATTCTAATGGTAGATTACGAGTAGCAGCGGCGGTAGGTGTTACGCATGACATGATTGATCGGTTAGATGCCTTGGTTAGTGCAAAAGTAGATGTAGTGGTTATTGATACCGCACATGGACATTCGATGGGTGTGTTAAAAACATTAAAAGAAATTAAAAAAGCTTATCCGCATGTCCCTGTTATTGCGGGGAATGTGGCGACTGGAGCGGCTACGGAAGCGTTAATTGAATGTGGTGTAGATGCAATAAAAGTAGGGATTGGACCAGGATCTATTTGTACGACGCGTATTATTGCTGGTATTGGTGTGCCCCAAATTACAGCGGTTTATGAATGTGCTAAGGTGGCACAACGGTATGGTATTCCTATCATTGCCGATGGTGGTATTAAATATTCTGGAGATATGGCAAAAGCGATAGCGGCTGGTGCGAATGTCGTTATGATGGGTAATTTATTGGCAGGAACAGAAGAAAGTCCTGGTGAAACAGTTATTTATCAAGGGCGTAGCTATAAAGAATATAGAGGTATGGGATCATTGGCTGCTATGGAAAAAGGTAGTAAGGATCGTTATTTCCAAGAAGATTCTAAAAAATTAGTGCCGGAAGGTATTGAAGGGCGTGTACCTTATAAAGGACCGGCGGCTGATACGATATTTCAAATGGTTGGTGGCTTGAAGGCGTCTATGGGATATTGCGGTTGTCATACGATTACAGAAATGATTGATAAAACACAATTTATTCAAATTACAAGTGCTGGCTTGAAAGAGAGTCATCCGCATGATATTAATATTACCAAAGAAGCACCGAATTATAGTATGAACTAAAAGACGGAGGTTGCCGTGATTAGTAAGATTCATATTTTATCAATTCCTGTTGCTAATGTCTCAAGGACAGAAGCTTGTCAATGGGTGTTTCAGCAACTTGAAAAAGGAAAGTCAGCGATGATTGCAACGGCAAATGCTGAGATGGTGATGCAAGCACAGCAGAACGAAGTGTTAGCTACCATTTTACAGCATGCTGATTTAGTTGTTCCCGATGGGGCCGGTGTACTTTGGGCGGCGGAACAGCAAGGTAAGCAATTTAAGGAACGTGTAACAGGAGTTGATTTGGCGTGTATGTTGCTGGCAGAGGCGGCTGCACGCCAAACGCCTGTTTATTTGTTAGGAAGTGCCGAAGGTATTGCCCGACAAGTGGCTAGTAATGTAGAAAATAAGTTTGGAGCCGCCTTTGTTGTGGGGACCCATTCGGGATTTTTTACCTCGGCGGAAGAGAAAAAAATCATAGAGGAGATAAAACGGAAAAAAGCAAAATTAGTATTTGTGGCGTTAGGAGTACCGAAACAAGAAATTTGGATACAGGAGCATTTGAGTCAATTGGAAAATTGTGTGTGTATGGGTGTAGGTGGTACGTTTGATGTATTGGCAGGAAAAGCAAAAAGAGCACCGCACTGGATGCAACAAAATCGTTTAGAGTGGTTATATCGGCTGTATAAAGAGCCAACACGATTTAAACGAATGCTATCACTGCCTAATTTTGTGATAGCAGTTAAAAAGCAACAACGGAATAAATGAGGTGATTTTTTGAAGAAACCGTATATTATTCCAGATGGATATGGTATTATCGGTATAGTGTTTATCCTTGCTATATTAGGAGGATATTTTATATCTCTTTATGTAGCAGTTATACCCTTTTTACTAGGGGTGTATTTACTCTATTTTTTTAGAAACCCTGCACGTACTATCACGGCGGCTGCCAATGAATTAGTTTCGCCTGCAGATGGTACAGTTATGGCTATTGAATGGGTACAAGAAGATTCGTATTTTTTTAAAAAGTGTCGAAAAATAGTTGTTTTTTTGTCGGTGTTTAATGTTCATGTTAATCGAGCACCGTTGGCAGGGACTATTGATTTTCAACAATATACGTGTGGTCGTTTTAAGCCTGCTTATAAAGAAGGGGTGGGTTATGAGAATGAACGATACTCTATTGGTATAAACAAAGGCACCCATCGTATCTTGGTTACACTGATTGCGGGAATTTTGGCACGGCGTATTGTATCGTGGGTATCGTTGGGAGATAGGTTAGATCATGGTCAGTTATATGGCATGATTAAATTGGGGTCTTGTGCAGAAATTTATGTGGACGAAGATGTAGACATTTTAGTTCAAATCGGAGATAAATTGCGCGGGGGTGAAACCGTTATTGGGAGGTTTATATCATGAAAAAAGTAATTCCGTGTTTATTTACGTCAGGAAATCTTGCATTTGGTTTACTTAGTATGATTATGACTTTACATGGTGCCTATACATGGGCGGGGATTTGTATTTTGATTGCCATGTTTTGCGATGCCTGTGATGGTCGTGCAGCAAGAGCGTTAGGTGTAGCAGGAGAGTTTGGGAAAGAATTAGATTCTCTTTCGGATGTGGTTTCTTTTGGTGCAGCAGCAGCATTTTTGATTTATGGTTATTCATTACAGCAATTAGGCTGGTGGGGTGTGATTCCACCTATCATATATGCAGCGTTGGGGGGAATCCGACTAGCTCGGTTTAATTTGAATACAGGGGTAGTGCATGGATATTTTCAAGGGATGCCTATACCTAACGGTGGTGGGATTATTGCCATGTATGCTATTTCTGGTGTACAGTTATCGCCAGTGTTAATTGCCGTTTTGGTCATTTTATTAGGCTATCATTTAGTAAGCAATGTACATAATCCGGATTTTAAAGGCAAAAGTCCCGATACATTACATGTAGCTGCATTGATTGTTGCTGTGTTTATCGGTATAGTTATCCTAGTAGGCGTGGATTGGCATTTAGTTTTTATTATGCCCTTTTTTCTTTATATCATTTTTGGTTTAGTAAATACAGCTATCAATTGCATCAGCACAAAGTAGCAATTTTTAGGAGTAAATAGCATGGAACATGTGTTGGATATCATGATGATACCCGTTCAGGTGATCATTGTAATTTTTACTTTGTATTATTTTATATTAGCGCTATTTGGTTTGTTTAAGCGAACGGAACAGCGTATGATGCCACCTACACATACTTTTGCGGCAGTTATTTGTGCACATAATGAAGCAGCAGTAGTGGGCGAATTACTTGATAATTTAAATACGCTGCATTATCCTCGCCATATGTATGATATTTATGTTGTGGCAGATAATTGTAACGATAATACGGCAGAAGTATGCCGGCAACATGGAGCGTGTGTATATACTCGTACGAACGAACAACAAATCGGCAAAGGATTTGCTTTAGATTGGATGTTTTCCGCTCTATTAGCACAAGAAAAACAGTATGATGCATTTGTTGTATTTGATGCGGATAACTTAGTTCATCCCGAATTTTTACGTGAAATGAATAATCATTTATGTCATGGAGAAAAGGTAATTCAAGGATATATGGATTCAAAAAATCCTACCGATACTTGGATTGCTGGTACTTTTTCGATTGCTTTTTGGTTAATTAATCACATGTGGCATCTGGCAAAATACAACATCGGCTTATCGACAGCATTAGGTGGTACAGGCATGTGTATCGCTACAGATATTGTCCGGGCTTATGGTTGGGGGTGTGACTGTTTAACGGAAGACATGGAATTTTCTATGAAAATTTTGTTGGAAGGTGTGCGAACTTGTTGGGCTCATGATGCGATTATTTACGATGAAAAGGCACTTACATTGAAGCAATCTTGGCATCAACGTAAGCGGTGGGCACAGGGGCAATGTGATTGTGCATGTCGTTTCATTCCTCGTCTTTTTGGAAAAGGGATTCGCACGGGGAATATTCGTATGTTAGATGGTATTTTAACGTTATCGCAGCCGTTTTTTATGATGATGTCGACTATTTATGCGATATTGTCTTATGCAAACGGGTATTACGCCTTTTATACGAATATTTTATATCAAATTGTACCCTTACAAATGTGGTCTGTTATTGGTGTTATTCAGTATTTGATTCCATTTATTGTATTATTGCGTATTAAAGTGCGTATAAAGTCGTGGTTATATTTAATTGTGTATCCGATTTTTATGTATACATGGATCCCGATTACTTTTTTAGGCTTTAAAGATCGTCATAAAATGAAGTGGAGTCATACGTTGCATACACGAGCTGTTACGTATGACAGTGCGACATTATTGCGCAAAAAAAATAAATAAGGAGAAGCATATATGCACATTCTCATAACTAATGATGATGGCGTGCGGGCACCAGGCTTGCAACAGTTAAAAATACAGTTACAGCAATATGGTTATCAGATTTCGGTAGTGGCACCGAATGGACAACGCAGTGCTTCTTCTCATGCGATGACAATAGGTAAACCATTGTATTGCCGGCAATGGGGGCAAGGAGATATTGCTGTTTCTGGAACTCCTGTAGATTGCGTGAAATTGGCAATGGAAAAATTTTTGGTGCATCAGCGCCCACAACTGATTATCTCAGGGATTAATGATGGATTTAATTTAGGGAGCGATGTTCTTTATTCAGGAACGGTTTCGGCTGCCATGGAAGGCCCTTATTATCAAGTGCCCGCGATAGCGGTGTCGATGGAAAAATGGGACGAAACGCGAGGTAAAAAGGTAATTTCTGTACTACATGAAGTGATTCAACGATTAATTATCGGAGGTAAATTTCCAGGCATTTTGAATATAAATATTCCCAGCAAAGGGGAAATTTCATGGGATCGAATTCGCTTAGCTACGCAAGCAGTTCAATTATATGATAATGTGATTTTAGAAAAAAAAGATCAGGATAATAGTAGATACTATATCATTGAAGGTGAAGCGGATTTACAAACTGCGATGGTTGGAACTGATATTGATATGATACGGAGTGGATTTATTTCGTTGACGCCATTACAGTGGCAACAAATGGCAACGGGTTCATTTTTAACCATAAAAGAAGAATTACAAAAAAAGACTTGCAATTTATAATTTATTACATTATAATACATACATAATCACATATGTGTGGATGAAGTACACGGGAGAAGGCAATTGCCTGCCGAAGGAGTTAAACTCTCAGGCGTTTTATAAACAGGACCGGGTATGGACACAACTCTGGAGAGTCCCGTATGGGCGCCGAAGGTGCAAGGAATAAAAATTCCAATCTCTCAGGCAAAAGGACAGAGGATAGCATGACCGAATGTTTATATTGGTATGTTGTTTTTTGATCTATCTTCAGAGCTATGCTGATGATAGATTTTTTTATTTTATATGTAAGGGAGTCATGCTATATGGTAGACGTGTTGAAGGGATTGGATAGTTTTATTTGGGGACCACCATTGTTAGTGCTGTTGATTGGGACGGGGGTATTGCTTACTATTCGATTGAAATTGTTACAGATTATTCATTTGCCACGTGCGTTGTCTTTAATTTTTCTTGCAAAAAATAAAGGTAGAGGAGATATTGATAGTTTTAAAGCCTTGTGTACAGCCTTGGCTGCTACGGTAGGAACGGGAAATATTGTTGGGGTAGCGACGGCAGTGCATGCAGGTGGACCGGGAGCTATTTTTTGGATGTGGATTGCTGCGTTTGTGGGGATGGCTACGAAATATGCGGAAGGATGTTTAGCTGTAAAGTATCGCCGCGTTGATAAAAATGGCGATATTGCAGGAGGTCCAATGCATTATATTGAAATGGGATTGGGAAAAAAATATAAACCATTAGCCAATATATTTGCATTTTGTGGTGTATTGGTAGCATTCTTTGGTATTGGTACGTTTGCACAAGTAAATTCTATCGTAGAAATAACGCGTTTGAGTGCGAATATTCCCGTTTTATATACGGGTGTTGTTTTGACGGCTATTGTTGCTATTGTTACGATTGGTGGATTACAATCGATTGCAAGGACCGCATCTAAAATTGTACCGGCTATGGCTATTATATATGTGCTGGCTACAGTAGGATTTTTGATTATGTCGTATGATCGCATCCCTGCGGCGTGTTTGGAAATTATTTACTCCGCTTTTCATCCGACAGCAGCTATGGGCGGATTTTTAGGTGCCAGTGTATTGGTAGCTATGCAAAATGGGGTTGCTCGTGGTGTTTTCTCTAATGAATCAGGGTTAGGGAGTGCACCTATTGTAGCAGCTGCAGCTAAGACAAAATGGCCAGCTGAACAAGGATTGATTTCGATGACGGGAACATTCATTGATACGATTATTATTTGTACGTTGACGGGATTAGTGTTGGTAGTTAGTGGTGCTTGGGCAGGCGATTTGAATGGTGCGGCGATGACGAATGCTGTTTTTGAAATGGCCTATCCGATGTGGGGGAGCTTAATCCTTTGTGTGGGATTAGTGCTATTTGCCTTTACTACTATTTTAGGATGGAATTATTATGGTGAACGGTGCATTGAATATCTCGTAGGGATTAAAGGCATTTTACCTTACCGTATTATCTTTATTATCCTCGTTGCATGTGGAACATTTTTAAAATTGGATGTTATTTGGATATTAGCCGATATTGTCAATGGACTTATGGCTATTCCAAACTTGATTGCCTTATTGGGGTTAAGTAGTGTTGTTGTTTTGGAAACAAAAGCTTATTTTTCATTTATTAAAAAGAGAGAAACGCGTCTTCATTCCGTTCATTCGGGTACAACGCTGCAACAAGAAGAGTAAGAAAATACAGATGATACCAAGTACAACAGTAACATGAAAAGGCATGGCTTGTTGGGATAAAAAGGGTAATGTAGTTATATGGCGAAATAGCATTACCTTAATAAAAAAATAAAAAACACGGTATAGTGAATGGGACTTATTGATTTTCTATTGAACGGTACACTCATTTGAGATACCGTGTTTTTTTTTGTTTAATATCAGGAAGACGATAAGGATAAATATCTTCTGTTTAAGATGAGAAAAGCAGCTGTATATTATGCTTTTATTCCTTTCGCCATGACCTTTTTTTGGAATTGCATTGTATGGATATAATGAGAAGACAAATTCCTAAAAAGCATAATATATATGCTTTACTTTTATCTATCGTAACTTTATACTTAAGTTAAACGTATAACTTTGTTATTTTGGTATATTTGTACGAAAGGAGTTTTTTATGGCTAAGCAAATTATGAAAACGATGGATGGGAATGAAGCAGCGGCTCATGTAGCGTATGCGTTTACGGAAGTGGCGACGATTTATCCTATTACACCTTCATCGCCGATGGCAGAACATGTAGATGTTTGGTCAGCCAAGGGAAGAAAAAATATTTTTGGGCAAACCGTAAAATTAGTTGAAATGCAATCTGAAGCAGGTGCAATTGGTGCGGTACATGGTGCAGCAGAAACGGGGAGCTTATGTTCTACTTTTACGGCATCGCAAGGGTTGATGTTGATGATTCCTGTTATGCATCGTCTTTCGGGTCAGTTGAAACCAGTTGTTATGCATGTTGCAGCACGTACGGTTGGCTCTCATACGATGTCGATTTTTGGCGATCATTCTGACGTTATGGGCTGTCGTAATACGGGCTTTGCTATGGTCTGTAGTTCCAGTGTGCAAGAATGTGCCGATTTAGCTGCGGTTACTCATTTAGCGGCGATTAAAGGGCATGTACCATTTATGCACTTTTTTGATGGATTCAGAACATCTCATGAAATTCAAAAAATTCAATTATTAGAAGATACGGAATTATTGAATTTAGTAGATCAAGAAGCATTATATGCATTTAAGCATCAAGGCTTAAATCCAGAACATCCAGTTATGCGTAGTACTGTTACTAATCCAGACATGTTTTTCCAAGCACGGGAAGCAAATAACTTATGGTATGATAGATTACCGGCAATAGTACAAGAATACATGGATAAGATTGGGCTATTGACAGGGAGAACGTATAAATTATTTGATTACTATGGTGCACCTGATGCGGAACACGTGGTTGTAGCGATGGGGTCAGCCTCAGGTGCTATTCAAGAAACGATTGATGCGTTAAATGCACAAGGGCATAAAACGGGCTTTGTCCAAGTTCGTTTATTCCGACCTTTCTCGTTGGAACATTTCTTAACTGCATTGCCTGATACGGTAAAAGCAATTACCGTTATGGATCGCACGAAAGAACCGGGTTCTTTAGGTGAACCCTTATATTGCGATATTTGTGCAGCAATTGAACATACGGGTAAACGTATTCCTGTATATGCATGCCGTTATGGATTATCTTCTAAAGATGTACCTCCTGCATCTATTCATGCTGTATTTAATAATATGTGGGAAAAAGAACCGAAAAAACATTTCACCGTTGGCATTTTAGATGATGTTACTCATTTATCTATACAAGATTTACCATTAGCAGTGGATACACAAGGTACGGTAAATTGTAAATTCTGGGGTTTTGGCTCGGACGGAACCGTAGGGGCTAATAAAAACTCAATTAAGATCATTGGTGATCATACGGATATGTTTGTACAGGCGTATTTTGAATATGATACGAAAAAATCTGGTGGAGTTACGAAATCGCATTTACGTTTTGGCCAAAAACCAATTCGAGCTACGTATTATATCAAACAAGCAGATTTCTTGGCATGTCATAAAGAAGCCTATATGCAAACGTATGATATCGTAGGAGAAATTCGGGATGGAGGCACATTTTTATTAAATTGCCGTTGGAGCAAAGAAGAACTGGAAACGCATATTCCTGCAGCGGTAAAGCGGGAAATGGCGAAGAAAAAATTGAATTTTTATATTATTGATGCTTCCGCTATTGCTAAAGAGATTGGCTTAGGTAGTAATCGATTCAATATGGTGCTTCAATCGGCATTCTTTGCACTTTCTCGAATCTTACCTATTGAAGATGCGGTACAGTATATGAAAGAGGCGATTGCTAAAACCTATTTACTAAAAGGCGAAAAGGTTATTGAGATGAATCAGGCAGCTGTAGATCGTGGCATTACGGGATTAGTAAAAGTAGAAATTCCTGAATCATGGGCAACAGCAACAGATTCAGCACCGGTAGTAGAACGAAATGTACCGGATTTTATTAAAAAGATTGTTGATCCGGCTAATGCACAAAAAGGGGATTCCATTCCTGTTAGTGAATTTGTACCGTATGTAGATGGATCGTATCCGTTGGGGACGACTCAATATGAAAAACGTGGTATTGCATCAACGGTACCAGAATGGATTCCAGAAAATTGTATTCAATGTAATCGTTGTGCATTAGTATGCCCGCATGCTTGCATTAGACCGTATTTAGTAGATGCTGAAGAAAAGGCGGCCGCACCAGAAGCGTTTGTTACCAAAAAAGCAACTGGTAAAGATATGGGTCTTTATGAATTTCGTATACAAGTATCGCCGTTAGATTGTTATAGTTGTGATACGTGTGCAAACGTATGCCCTGCTAAAGAAAAAGCGTTAGTGATGCGTCCGTTGGAAACACAACGTCACGAAGATGAAAATTGGCAATTTGCTCAAACATTAGCTCCGAAAAATACAGGGTTGGATAAATTCTCCATTAAGGGAAGTCAGTTTAATAAACCTCTCTTAGAATTCTCGGGCGCTTGTGCTGGTTGTACTGAAACGGCGTATATGAAAATTTTGACGCAGTTATTTGGTCATCGTATGTTAGTGGCGAATGCAACTGGATGTACACAAGCTTGGGGATCGGCTATGCCAAGTATTCCTTATACGACAAATCATGAAGGGTGCGGTCCGGCTTGGTCTAATTCAGTATTTGAAGATAATGCGGAATTTGCGTTGGGCATGGCCTTATCTATGGATCAACAGCGAGATGATTTGCGTTTAAAGACGGAACGATTGGTCGAATTAACTACGGGCGAGCTTCATGATGCAGCCGTTGCTTGGTTAGCTTCGTTAGGAGTTGAAAATGAAGGGGAAATTACAGAACCCGTAAGTCGTGCGTATGTGCGGGCTTTGCAAGGAGCTGAGCTTGAAGGCGAAGCAGAAACATTACGACAATATTTATGCACACATAAGGAACATATTATTAAAAAGACGATTTGGATGTATGGTGGTGACGGCTGGGCGTATGATATCGGGTATGGTGGCTTAGATCACGTTATGGCGATGGATGTTAATTTGAATATCATGATTGTTGATACAGAAGTATATTCTAATACAGGCGGTCAATCATCGAAGGCTACGCCAGTTGGTGCCGTAGCACAATTTGCTTCATCTGGGCGAAAATTTAATAAAAAAGATTTAGGTCGCTTATTGATGACATATGGGCATGTGTATATCGCTCAAATTGCCTTAGGTGCTGATCCTAATCAAATGATTAAAGCGATTAAGGAAGCGGAAGCATATAATGGACCATCTGTTATTATCGCTTATGCACCTTGTATTAATCATGGCTTGAGTTGTGGTATGGGACATGCACAAGACGAAATGAAACGAGCGGTTGATTGTGGTTATTGGCACTTATATCGGTATAATCCATTGTTACGCAAAGAAGGTAAAAATCCGTTCATTCTTGATTCGAAAGAACCAAAGGCCTCCTTCCGCGAGTACTTAATGGGTGAAACGCGGTATGCTGCGTTGACGAGAACATTCCCGGAACTAGCGGAAGAGCTGTTCGTAAAAGCAGAGGAATATGCGAAAGAAAAATATGAAATTTATCGTACGTTAGCAGGAAAATAAAATAGTAATGATAAAAAGTTCCCTTTGGCAGATAACTGAGGGGAACTTTTTTGAGTATATGCAGAAATAGTTTTTTAGGTATATCCGTAGGCATAAAAAAGAAGAGACCCTAGTGTTTTTTTCTAGTGTCTCTTCTTGGATAAGCGTTGTTTATGTTATATGCTAAAGTAATATTTGACCAAAATAGACGATGGCACCTAATATGATAATAAAAGGAATATATACTTTTACGATAGCTTTTAATATTTCACTATCTTTTCCTTTTAAGGAAATTGCCCCTACGGCAATGGCGATGCTTTGAGGAGAAATCATTTTGCCTGCACATGTCCCGGCTGAATTGGCAGCAGCAAGCCAGGATTTACTGGCACCAATCGCAACGGCTGCATCTGTTTGTAAATTACCAAAAAGGACGTTACTAGACGTACCGGAACCAGTGATAAAGGTACCGACAGAGCCGATTAAAGGTGCAATAAAGGGATAGAACGAACCAGTTGTAGATACGGCAGTGGCTGCGATTTCTGAGGTCATACCGCTATATCCCATGACTTTGGCCGTAGCGATTACGGCGATAATGGTAATAATCGTATTGCGTAGACCGATAACTGTATTTTTAAATACGGTGGCCATTTCTTTGTAGCCAGATGCTTGAATTTTACCACTGATAATAGCGGCTAAGAGAATGAGAACGCCTGGAGTGGCAATCCATACGAAGGTATAAGGTGTACCACCCGTACCAGTATAAATTTGTACGGATGTACGGAATACATTTAATGGACCATTGATAAATGGTACGAGTTTTGATGTAAATAATAAAAATACAAAAATTAAAATAAAGGGTAAGCATGCAATTAATCCACCTTTTAATGGCACATGGGCTGGTTCTATATCCATAATATAGGTTTTATCTTGCGGTGGACGTACTTTAGAATAAATAATAATGACGGCCATAATAATTACGGAGGCCCCCATAGCAGATAATTCAGGACCAGCAAAGGCGGAAACAATTAATTCGGGCAATGCTAACGCGATGCCGGAAAAAACGGATAATAAGAAAACACCTTTTAGTGCTTTAAATGATCCTTCTGAAACAACCACCATGAGTAAGGGGCAAATAATGTTTAACGGTAATAATTGAAAACTAATATAAGTTGCTAATTGGACAGGATCAAGCCCTGTAATATTTGCTAGCGTACTAGCAGGAATACCGATGGAACCAAACGTAGTTGGGACAGAATTAGCAATTAAGCAAGCTAAAATTGCTTTTACGGGATTAAAGCCTAAAGCGACTAACATACTGGCTGGAATAGCAATTGCTGTTCCAAAGCCAGCCATCCCTTCCATAAAGGCACCGAATCCCCAACCGATGAGCAAGAGGAGCACACGGCGATCTTTACTTACGGCAGTTAACATATGTTTGATAATATCCATGCTTTTATTATAGGTCGTTAAATTATAGGTAAAAATAGCAGCGATAATGACTAATAAAATAGGCCAGCATGCTAAAGCAACGCCTTCAAGTGCGGCTGTAACGGCATCTAAGGTGTTCATTGAATGAATCCCTAAGGCCACAGCAAAGGCGATTAATAAGGCAATCGGGCAAGCTTTATAACTTTGCATTTTTAAGAAGCCTAATGAAATAATGAGCCATAAAATTGGCGATAAAGCTAATATAAAGTTCATTGTACATCTTCCTTTCTATGGTCGTTAGCTGTTTTGATATAACACGACAACGTCATGTTAGGCCTGTTAGGTAGTGGTATTTGTGTCACAATATAAAAAAATGTGAAAAAAATAACAAAACACAACACACATATTATATATAAACAAAAAGAATAATTCAATCAAAAAATCAATTCTAAAAAAGAATAGTAAAGTGAATCAAAAAAATATATATAAAAAAAACTGTTATTAACTTATTTATTTTTCTTATATATAACAAGAAAAAATCTTTTTCAAAGAAGAAAATAAAATTATTTTAATATTGACTTTTATATTTAAAAGAGAGTTAACTACAAAGAAATGATAAAAAAATGACCATAAGGGATGAATCCACTATGGTCATGATACGCGTAAATATAGATATGTAGGATCGTTGTTAAAAGCCGAGGGTGGTTCCAACTAAGATGATTTTTATTCGTCCTGATGGGGTAGAACGACGAGTCAAGACAAATTGATTGCAAATGGAATCTTCCGTTAGACAATCATGACAAACGCCGGTATGTTGACAGGGGGTTTGCGTAGCAAAGCGCTGCATGTTTAGTGGTGCTGCAATCGTTCTAGCTCGTTGTTTGGCATCGGCGATGGTAGCAACGACTTTATTCATACCTGCTACGACAATGACTTGACGTGGCCCGTATAATAAGGCGGCTAGACGGTTGCCGTTACCGTCAATATTATAGAGTGTTCCATCTAATGAAATGGCATTAGCACTCATGAGAAAGGTGTCACAAAGGAGGGCTTGCCGCATGATGTCATTTCGTTGTTCTTTGGTAGTTGCTTGATCGCGATCAAGGACGGGATAGCGTTGGCGAATCGCATCTAATAAGCCGATTTCTTGTAAGGTGATGGAGCCCCCCCAAGATACGATGTGGTCGAGAGGAATAAGGGATAGTGCTTTTTCTCTTGCTTCGTGCGAGGTTTGGCAAAAATAGGCATCAAATCCATTCTTTTGAAAATTTTTTATGAGGGTAGATGCTTGTTTTAGATATAATACTTGTTTTACATTGGGTGTATTCATAAAGAAGGCCTCCTTGAAATATGGTCTTTAGTAGGGGATAAATGTAGCGGGTGGCGATATGCTTGTACCGCGTCTTGAGAAGTGATATATCCTTGCTTGGTCATAAAGGATAATACGACTTGTTGTCTTTTTTTTGCTTCCTCATAGTGCGTATAGGGATTATAGCGATTAGGGGCTTGAATCAAGCCGGCTAATAGACTGGCTTGAGATAAGGTCAGTTTATCAGGGGTAGTATTAAAAAAGATATGGCAAGCCGCTTGAATGCCCACGGCATGAGGGCCAAAATAAATGGAATTTACGTATAATTCTAAAATTTCATCTTTTGTATAATAATGCTCTAGTAATATAGCTAATACTAGCTCTTTCCCTTTGCGCGTAAAGGTTTTATCTTGTGTTAAGAAAAGATTTTTTACCACTTGTTGGCTAATCGTACTGCCGCCTTCTTTTTTTGCAGAGGATAAGATATTTACGATTATTGCCCGGGATATTCCCATAGGATCAAACGCTCCATGTTCATAAAATCGTTTATCTTCCGTAGCAATGATGGCATGTTTTAAATCGAGGGGCAATATGGCAAAAGAAACATAGGTTGGTTGCATTTTCTTTTTTTCCTCTACGGCTTTTGGAAATTGAAGATATGGATATAAACTATTAGGGCAGAATATATTGAGGAAAGAAATCGAATGCGTGGGGGGATTGGTGGTAGGGAAAGTTGTAGGTGTCGCCGGTAGCGTTGAAAAAGATGTATATATTGTACATAAGCAAAAGGCGAGAAAAAAAGCGAGTAGTAATTTTTTTTTCATAGGACCTCCTAATTATTATCTATTGTAGCATAGTTTGTAGAGAATAATATAGATATAGTGCGAGTTAAGTGGGAAAGTTACCACGTAAAAATAATAATACAAAATACTTGCATAATACTACAAAGAGAGCTATAATATACGAAGTTAATGAAATAATATTCGCACACTGCATGGAGGGGATTAGTATGAAACAGATTCAAAAGATTGTATTAGCTTATTCAGGTGGATTAGATACATCCGTGATTATTCCTTGGTTAAAAGAAAACTATAAAGGAGCAGAAGTTATTGCCGTATGTGCTGATGTAGGACAACCTGAAGATTTTCAAGCCGTAGAGAAGAAAGCATATGCCTCTGGTGCGGCTAAAGTATATGTTCTGGATATAAAGAAAGAATTTTTAGAAGACTATGTATGGCCTACGGTACAAGCTGGTGCGGTATATGAAGGTAAATATTTATTAGGAACCTCTTTTGCTCGCCCGCTTATTTCTAAAAAATTAGTAGATATTGCTTTACAAGAAAAGGCAGATGCCATTGCTCATGGAGCGACAGGAAAAGGAAATGACCAAGTCCGGTTTGAATTGACTGTAAAGGCGTTAGCACCACAAATTACTTTGATTGCACCTTGGCGGATGTGGAATTTAAAATCGAGAGAAGATGAATTAAAATACGCAGAAGCACATGGTGTTCCCATCGACTATACGTCAGAAGAAAATCCTTATCCGTATAGCATGGATTGGAATATTTGGCATTTGAGTCATGAAGGAGACGATTTAGAAAATCCGGCAAACGCACCGAAAGATATGGTTTATATGGTTTCTAATACGCCTGAACAGGCACCGGATGAAGCGGAATATATTACCATTGATTTTAAACAGGGGATTCCCATAGCTGTTAATGGCGAGGCATTAGATGCGGTATCATTACTTACGCAATTAAATAAAATCGGGGCAAAACACGGGATTGGTATTGTTGATATTGTAGAAAATAGACTTGTTGGTATGAAGAGTAGAGGTATTTATGAAAATCCTGGTGGTGCGATCATTATGTATGCACATCGAGAATTAGAATATCTTTGTTTAGATCGGGATATGTATCATTATAAAGAAAATATGGCACATACCTTTGCTGATTTAGTATATGATGGTAAGTGGTTTTCGCCATTAAGAGAAGCCTTGAGCGCATTTGTTCAGAAGACACAAGAAACGGTTACGGGGCAAGTGAAATTGAAGTTATATAAGGGCAACATTATTAGTGCAGGTTCGACTTCTCCTTATTCGTTATATAGTGAAGAGTATGTTACATTTGGCGAAGATGCGGTTTATGATCAAACCGATGCAGAAGGCTTTATCAACTTGTTTGGCTTACCCTTAAAAATGAGGGCGTTAGCATTACAGGCAAAAGATAAGAAATAAGGAAAGACAAGGAGTCGTATTATGAAATTATGGGGTGGCAGATTTACAAAAGATACGGATAAGAAAGTAGAAGATTTTAATGCTTCGATTGGTTTTGATTATCGGTTATATAAAGAAGATATTTGCGGTAGTATTGTACATGCAGAAATGTTAGTGCGGCAACAAATTATATCGGCCGAAGATGGAGAAGCGATTATTCAAGGCTTAAAAACTATTTATCGGCAAATACAACAACAGGATTTTGAATTTTCGGTTGCCTTAGAAGATATTCATATGAATATTGAGCAACGTTTAACAGAAGCTATTGGTGAAGCGGGAAAGCGGTTACATACGGGGCGTAGTCGGAATGATCAAGTGGCCTTAGATACTCATTTGTATGTACGGCGTGTTGTGGCAGAAGTAGGGAATTTACTGTTGTCTTTACAGGCAAGCATTGTAGAAGCGGCACAACGCTATGAGGATGTTATCATGCCAGGATATACGCATTTGCAGCGGGCACAACCGATTTTATTTAGTCATCACATGCTGGCCTATTTTTCAATGTTTGCACGCGATTTTCAATTTTTGGAATATGTGAGAAAACAAGCTGATCGAATGCCTTTAGGGGCAGGTGCTTTGGCGGGTACAACGTATCCGTTAGATTCAGAATGGGTGGCGAAGCGATTACAATTTGCGGCTATATATGATAATAGTATGGATGCTGTGAGTGATCGCGATTATGTTGTCTTATTTTTGGAATTTGCGGCGATGGTGATGATGCACCTTAGTAGATTGTCGGAAGAATTTATTTTATGGTCTTCAGCCGAATTTCATTTTATTGAATTAGATGATGCACATTGTACGGGGTCGTCTATTATGCCACAAAAGAAAAATCCAGATATTTGTGAATTAGTAAGAGGCAAAACAGGACGTTTTTATGGGCATGTTATGGGGACCTTGACAATGATGAAAGGGTTACCGTTAGCGTATGATAAAGATATGCAAGAAGATAAGGAAGGGGTATTTGATGCAGTAGATAACCTTGTCTTTTCTCTTTCGATTTATGCTGATATGATTCGCCGTATGAAGGTATGTAAAGATAATATGCGGAATGCACTTGCACATGATTTTTCAAATGCGACAGACATGGCAGATTATTTGGTGAAAAAGGGAATTCCCTTTCGGCAGGCCCATGCGATTGTTGGACAAGCCGTGCAGTATTGTTTACAACATCATAAGGTCTTGAATGAATTATCCTTAGATGAGTTAACATCTTTTAGCACTTCTTTTTCAGAAGATATTATGAAGGCGTTGCAAATAGAAACCTGTATTGCTATGCGTCAAACATATAATGGTACATCGTTAAATAGTGTACAAGCACAATGTGCACGAGGAAAGGCAGTGCTAGCAACAGAAAAACAGTGTTTACAGCAATGGGAAGCGATTAATCGTGTAGTGGATGCGATAGTAGAATAACGAATAAGTTCAATCTATTTTTTTTTAGATTGAACTTATTTTTGTATACTAGAAAAATACAGAAAAATAAGGTATAATAAAGCAACTAACAAATATAGAAAGTGTTTTAGGAAGGAAGGACATGTCTATGTCTT
The DNA here is from genome assembly GCF_000221545.1 of Megasphaera sp. UPII 135-E. Taxonomy (NCBI): domain Bacteria; kingdom Bacillati; phylum Bacillota; class Negativicutes; order Veillonellales; family Veillonellaceae; genus Megasphaera; species Megasphaera sp. UPII 135-E. The sequence goes on along the minus strand of NZ_AFUG01000036.1, from coordinate 44,167 downwards.
TAGCAAAACAAAGGACGTTGGCACGATCGATTTCATATCAAGGGATTGGATTACACGCTGCATTAGAAGTACATATGGTATTACATCCAGCACCCGTTGATACGGGGATTGTTTTTGTACGGACGGATATGGAAACGCACCCATCCGTAAAGGCCAATTTATCATATGTGACGAATACGATGAGAGCGACTACCTTAGAAGATGGAGAAGCGAAAGTGTTTACGGTAGAGCATCTTTTGTCTGCATTATATGGCTTGCAAATTGATAATTGTATTATTGAAATGGATTCACCAGAACCTCCAGTTGGAGATGGTAGTAGTTTAGTCTTTGTTCAGTTATTGCGAGAAGCGGGTGTGCAGATTCAAGAAGCAAATAAAAAAGAACTGATTATTCAACAACAACATCGTATAGAAGAAGAGGATAAATTTGCAGCGATTATTCCGTATAATGGCTATAGAATTACGTTTATTTCTATTAATCCTCATCCTTTATTAGGGGTACAGTTTTTTGATTTTGAAATTACAGAAGAAAGTTATGTGAAAGAAGTTGCATTTGCACGAACGGTGGCTTTTACGAAAGAATTGGAAATGTTACGTCAATTAGGGTTAGGAAAAGGTGGCACATTAGAAAATGCCGTAGTTTATGATGAAACTTCGTGTTTATCTACGTTGCGCTCTGCCGATGAACTGGTACGACATAAAGTGCTGGATATGATTGGCGATTTGGCGTTGTTAGGAAAGTCTATTCGAGGGCATGTTATTGCTGTTAAATCGAGTCACAAATTAAATAATTTATTAACGCATGATATTATCAAAGAATTTGTTTAACTATCGGGAGGAACATAAAATGGTGTTGACAGTTACAGATATAATGGAAATTTTACCACATCGTTATCCGATGTTATTAGTGGATCGGATTATTGAAATTGAACCGATGAAATATGCTGTAGGGATTAAGAATGCAACGATTAATGAAGCGTTTTTTCAAGGTCATTTTCCAGGCGATCCGGTGATGCCTGGTGTGTTATTGACTGAAGCAATGGCTCAAGTAGGTGGTGTGGCATTATTATATCCTGAAGAAAATCGGGGATTAATTCCTTATTTCACGGGGATTGATAATGTTCGTTTTCGGCATCCCGTAAGACCAGGCGATCAAGTGATCATGCGTGCTGAAGTGGTTAAAGTTAAGCGGTCTATGGGTAAAGTTAGGGCAGAATGTCATGTTGGAGATCAATTATGTGCAGAAGGGGATTATTTATTTGCACTACAAGAACGCCCGAAAATAAAATAGATGTGAAAATAAGCACAAATCATGTGTATGGTCGCGTAAAATAACGTATTTTGTATTTAATATGCTTATTTTGAAATTTCTTTGCTTGTATATTTGTGCTGGTTTGAAAAGATTATATGTGTATAAGGTAAGTAATTAAACACTGATGGCAATGTAGTGTAATGAGGAGTGACTTTCATGACCGAGGAAAAAGAAAACCGACAATATATTATTCATCCTACGGCGATTATAGATCCCCAGGCGGAATTAGGTGAAGGTGTTAAGGTGGGTCCATATGCAGTTATAGGACCGCATGTACGAATTGGAGCAGGCACAGAAATTATGTCTCATGTGGTCATTGATGGGTGGACTACGATTGGTGAAGAATGTCGATTTTTTCCATTTTCTGTGATTGGATCGGAACCCCAGGATTTAAAATTTCAAGGGGAAAAAAGTTATGTAATTATAGGAGATCGGTCGGTATTTAGAGAATCGGTTACCGTTAGTCGAGCTACGGGGGAAGAAGAAGAAACTCGTATTGGAAGTGATTGCTTATTTCAAGCTAATACACATATAGCACATAACTGTGTAGTTGGAAATTTTGTTATTATGAGTAATTGTGCAGGGTTAGCTGGGCATGTTATCGTGGAAGATCGAGTGGTTATTGGTGGTATGGCCGGCGTTCATCAATTTGTGAAGGTGGGCCGGAATTGTATGATCGGTGGTTTGGCTAAGGTAGTACAAGATATACCGCCCTTTGTTATTGTAGATGGACAACCAGCACGCTGTATTGGATTAAATAGCGTGGGGCTTTCGCGTGCAGGTATTTCGGAACCTGTTCGGCGTGAATTGAAAAAGGCGTTTAGGTTCTTATATCGTTCCGGGTTAAATTTAGGACAGGCTATTGCTGTTATGGAACAGGAATTGGATAGTTCAGAAGAAGTGGAACATTTTTTACGGTTCTTACGTAATGCGGAACGGGGGATTTGTCGCGGGACAAAAGACTGATTTCGCATTCAAGAAGGGCAGGCGAGGTTTTCGCCTCCCTTTTTTAGTATATATAGGTACAATTATAGAATAACGAAGGAGTAAAAGGGATATATGGAAAAAATTGGTTTATTTGCTGGTGTAGGTATATTGCCGGTAGAATTTGTTCGTGCAGCAAAAAAAGCAGGATACACTGTTGTTGTTATTGCTGTTGTTCCCGATGTAGCACCGGAGTTAGAAAAAGAAGCTGATGTATATTATCAGATTTCTGTGGCTAAATTAAATAAAGTCATTCAAACGATGAAAAAAGAGGGTGTTACGAATGTTACAATGATTGGTAAAGTGACGAAAGAAGTGCTATTTAAAGGCCTCGTGTTACCCGATTTTAGGACATTAAAGGTATTAGCGTCATTACACAATCGAAAAGACGATACGATTATGTTGGCGTTAGTAGAGGAATTGGCGAAAGACGGATTAACGGTAGTGGATCAAACGAAGTATTTAAAAGCGTTGTTGCCTAAAGAAGGCGTGCTAAGTGAAATGCAGCCTACGGCAGCAGCACTAGCGGATATGCGGTTTGGATTTCGCATGGCAAAGGCCATAGGAGGATTTGACATTGGGCAAACTGTGGTCGTCAAGAAGTTAGCCGTCATGGCGGTGGAAGCGATTGAAGGGACGGATGCTTGTATTCGTCGCGGCGGACAACTAGCCCGGGAAGCGGGCGTGGTGGTAAAAGTAGCCAAACCGAATCAAGATTGGCGGTTTGATATGCCTACGGTAGGTAAAAATACGATATTATCTATGATAGAGAGTAACTGTAATGTTTTGGCAATAGAAGCGGAAAAAACACTGTTTGTAGAACAGGAAGAAGTAAACATGTTGGCACGGAAACATCATATTTGTATTTGTGCTATAACCGAAGATATGTAGGAGGGCCTATGAAGATTATGTTTTCTGTGGGAGAAGCCTCGGGTGATTTACATGGTGCAGCTCTGGCAAAAGCGTTGGTAAAGCAAGTTTCGCAGGTGGAAATGATTGGGATGGGCGGTAAACATATGGCTTCTGCCGGAGTGCATCTCGTCTACGATATTCAACAGTTAGGTGTAGTGGGGATTGGCGAAGTAATACGGAAGATTCCTTTTTTCTTTCGGCTGCGAACTTATTTATTGGACGTTATGAGGAGAGAAAAACCAGATATATTAATCTGTATTGATTATCCTGGATTTAATATGCAATTAATGAAAAAGGCTAAAGCCCTGGGCATTCCCGTCATATATTACATTTTGCCTACAATTTGGGCTTGGAATAAAAGTCGTGGCAATGTTATTGCACGCTATGCTGATTTAGCGATTTCTTTGTTTCCGTTTGAAGCACAGTTATATAAACAATTAGGTACTAATGTTATTTATGCAGGACATCCTTTGTTGGATATGGTACAGCCGACAATGGATAAAGAGAAAGCTTATGCGGCATTTGATTTAAATCCACAGAAAAAAACGGTGTTGTGTATGCCTGGTAGTAGGTTGCAAGAGGTGCAGCGTTTGTTGCCTGTGATGATGCAAGCAGTACAAAAGTTGCAACAGCGTATAGGTAATGTGCAATGTATCATTCCACGGGCACCTACTATTTCACGTGCTTTGTTGGAACGGATGGTTTATCCGGCAACAGTTCCTGTTCGCATTGGCGAAGGGAATGTATATGATATGATGCAAATTAGTACGGCCGCAGTAGTTGCTTCGGGTACGGCTACATTGGAAACGGCGTTGATGGAAGTGCCAACGGTATTGGTATATAAAGTGAATAGATTTACCTATACCATGGCAAAATTGTTGGTACATGTGAAGTATATTGGCCTTCCCAATATTATTATGGGGCGGAGTATCATGCCTGAATTGTGGCAAGATAAGGTAACGCCTCAACGGATTGTATCGGTATTACAACCCTTGTTGACGAATGAAATTATACATGAAAGACAACGTTGTGCGATGGCGATGGTTCGCAGTGCGTTAGGGTCTCGAGGAAGTGTGGATCGGATTGCGATGGAAATTGTTAAGTTTATTAAGGAGCGATAGTAGGAATGAAGCAATATAGTGAATGGCAGGGATATAAAAGATTATTAGTATTTTTGCGTCCTTATCGTATTCAATTGTTGATTGGCGTTATTTGCATGGCCCTGTCCGGTGCCAGTAATATAGTTGTTCCGTGGTTAATAAAAGAAGTAATTGATAAAGTTTTAGCAGATAAAGATATTTATACGCTTAATTTGATTGCTCTTGCCATTTTGGTTTTATTTGCTTTACGCGGCTTTTTTTATTTTGGTCAACGTTATTTTATGACGTATGTAGGACAACGGATGGTTAATGATATTCGTGAACGCTTGTATCGTCATCTGCAACGGTTATCGTTATCTTATTTTGATCGGCGTAAAACGGGTACGATCATGAGCAATTTAACCAATGATGTTACGACATTACAAAATGTCATGACGAACAGTATGGTTTCTTTTGTACAAGAATTTGTTATTTTAATTGGCTCTTTAGTATCCATGCTGGTTCTATATTGGAAATTAACGTTGATTACGTTGGTGATTGTTCCCCTTGTTATTGCTACGATACGGTTTTTTGGTTTACGGTTACGGATGGCAGGGCATGATGTACAGGGAAAAATTGCGGATATTACAACGCTGCTGGAAGAAGTGATTTCGTCGATTCGTATTATTCGTTCTTTTCACAGGGAAGATTTTGAAATTAGACGTTTTTTAAAACAAAATGATAATAACTTTGAGGCACTTATGAAAGCAACAAAGTTAATGGCCATGCTTACGCCCGTTATTCAATTTTTAGCAGCTATTGCCGTAACGGGAATTATTTGGTATGGTGGTGTCAGTGTTATTCGTGGAGAAATGACAGCGGGTGCATTAATTGCCTTTTTGATTTATGCGATTAATTTGACTAATCCTGTTCGTCGTATTAGTGAAATATATGGTGATATCCAACGTTCATTAGCTGCGGCTGATCGCGTATTTGATACGTTAGATACGGAATCAGATGTCAATGAGTCACCGCAGGCAATTACGCTGCCTCTGGTTGCAGGGAAAATTGAGTTTTCCCATGTGTTTTTTTCCTATGACGCGAAACATATGGCTTTGCAAGATTTTAATTTAACGATTCAGCCCGGTGAAGTGGTGGCATTGGTCGGACCAAGTGGGGCGGGAAAGTCTACGGTGGCTAATTTGTTGCCTCGATTTTATGATGTGACGGCTGGGTGTGTTAAGATTGATGATATTGATGTACGTGATGTTACTTATGCATCGTTACGTAATCAAATTGGCCTAGTGCCACAAGAAACCGTGTTGTTTAATGCTTCGATTCGAGAAAATATCTTATATGGGCGGTTAGATGCTACGGAAACAGAGATTATTGAAGCAGCGAAAGCCGCGAATGCTCATCAATTTATTATGCAATTACCGCAGGGATATGATACGGTTGTCGGCGATCGGGGAAGTTCCTTATCTGGGGGACAACGTCAACGGATCTCTATTGCACGTGCTATTTTAAAGAATCCGCGTATTTTGATTTTAGATGAAGCTACATCTGCTTTAGATACGAAAAGTGAAAAGATTGTACAAGCGGCGTTGGACAGGTTAATGAAAGATCGTACAGCTGTCGTGATCGCACATCGGTTGAGTACCGTGCGTAATGCTGATTATATTGCCGTTATTGAAGGGGGACGTATTGTTGAATGGGGAAAACATCAAGCGCTGTTAGCTAAACAGGGGGTATATGCTCGGTTATATGCGGTCCAATTTCAAGGAGAAGTAGGAGTAGCAACAGATGAACGGGAATAAAAAAGGACTTTTGGGATATGCAATATATATGCTACTTATGAGTATAGTTTCCATTTTTTTGTTACTCTATGAAGCATATACGAGTCTATGGCATCGTCGTTCGAGTCGGTGGAACCGATTATTTCTTGCTACCATACCAGATAAGCCAATTCTTTTGGTGCATGCCGCTTCTGCTGGAGAAGTGTTGGCTGTTGAGCCTTTATTGCATCAATTGGAAGAGAAATACCCACAGTATGCACTTGTTATTTCAACGGGGACAAAGACTGGATATGCGTTGGTGCAGCGGTTTTTTCCTCATCTTTCGGTAGTGTATTTTCCCTGGGATATACCGTTGGTGACTAAAGCATGGTTGCGACATATATCACCACGACTTATCGTTATGGTAGAAACGGAATTATGGCCATATTTTTTGCGGACAGCGGCTCGTTTACAAATACCTGTGGTGATGGTAAATGGGCGAATTAGTAAGAAGACGTTTGGCTTTTTGCGACATTTTCCTTCGTTCGTTCGATATATATTATCTTCGATACAGTTGTTTTTGATGCAAAGTGAGCATGCGGCCGTATATATAAAACAACTGGGTGCTTATGAAGAACGTATCCATATTACGGGGAATATGAAATATGATCAAACATATGGACAAGTTAGTCCTACTTATAAAAAGTCGTTGCAACAGCAATTGGGTATCACGGATAAACACTACCCTATATGGGTGGTGGGGAGTACACATATAGGTGAGCATGAGCATATATGTAATGCTTTTCAACAAGTGAGGCATGCTTTTCCTCAGGCGAAACTTATTTATGTACCACGATATATTAATGAAGTAGAAAAGATCATAGAAATGGGTCGTACTTGGCATATTGATTTTGTGAAACGTAGTGAGGGGAAGCCTTTGGTGACAGATAGCCCTATTATTGTAGATACGATGGGAGAATTAGGTCAGCTATATAGTTTGGCCGATATCGTCTTTGTTGGGGGGAGTTTAACGCCTGTTGGTGGGCATAATGTGTTAGAACCGGCATCACATGGTAAGCCTATTATAGTAGGTCCTCACATGGAGCATTTTGCTGATGTTTTTGCTAGCTTTCAAGAGCAACATGCTATTATTACTGTAGCCAATGCAAAGGAATTAGCTGCGGCATGTATGTATTTAGCCAAGCACAAACAAGTGGCGATGGATATAGGAAAGACGGGGTTACAGATTGTACAAGCTAATCAAGGGGCTACGGAAAAAACGATACGTATTATCGCTGACTTGATGAGAAAGGAGCTATAATCGTGGGGATACGTAATGTGATCAGTCGATATTTTCATAAACTTATGACTAATACGTCTTTATCGTTATGGGATCGATGCGTGGTATTCTTTTTACAGGGCTTATCTTACGTGTATCGATTTGCCGTAACACTGATGAGAATGTTGTATATATGGCAAATTCGTCGTTCTTATCGCGTGTCAGCTGCAGTTATCAGTATAGGAAATATCACGGTAGGGGGAACAGGCAAAACGCCGTTTACTTGTTTTTTAGCGAAATACCTTTATGATCATCATAAGAATGTAGCCGTATTGACGCGGGGATATCGGAGTCAAGCAGAAGATACGGGGGTATTAGTGAGCGATGGTGAAAAAATTGTCACAACGTCTGCCTTAGGTGGTGATGAAGCATGTGTGATGGCCCGTTTACTCATGCATATTCCTGTGTGGGCTGGGAGAAAACGATATCAAAATGCATTGCATTCAATAGAAAAATTTAATACGAATGTATTTGTGTTAGATGATGGATTTCAACATTGGCAATTGGTACGAGATCTTGATATTGTATTATTAGATGGCACCAATCCATTTGGCAATGGCTATGTTTTACCACGAGGTATTTTGCGTGAGCCCGTACCACAATTGAGGCGTGCTGATATCATTGTTCTCACGAAAGCAGGTAAATTAACTGTAGCCAAAAAACAAGCACTCGCAACGTATATTAGACGATATAATAAGACGGCTCCGCTTGTGGAAGCGGTAACGGAAGTGGTTGCTTGTATTCCTTTTTCTGCATGGGTGCAGAGAATGGGAGAAAATAATTGCGTTTTGGAAAAAAGGCAGCGGGTAATTACCATTTCAGCCTTGGGGAATCCGCTTGATTTTGAAGAAACGGTTCAAAGACAAGGTTATCAAGTGGTTTCGACACGGCGATACGCTGATCATCATCGGTATGAAGCTGCTGATTATCAAACATGGCGACTGTTAGCACAACAGTATCAAGCGGTATGTATTACGACGGAAAAAGATGCTGTAAAAATAGAGGCAGTACAAGTCAAGGACATACCTTTATATGTATTATCCATTGAAATGAAATGGACACACGGTCGAGAAGAAGCCGAACGTGTCTTGTGGAAAAAAATAGGAGCATAATTATGAATTGTATTTGTATTATTCCAGCACGGTATGGATCGACCCGTTTACCAGGCAAACCGTTAGTGGATATTGCGGGTAAATCGATGATTCAACGCGTATATGAACAAGTAGTGAAAGCGGCTGCGTTACAAACGGTAGCCGTGGCGGTGGACACACCACAGGTATATGATACGGTTATTCGCTTTGGTGGTAAGGCGATTATGACGCGTCAAGATCATGTGACAGGAACAGATAGATTAGCAGAAGCTATTAGGCATTTTCCTGAAGCGGATGTTGTTGTTAATGTGCAAGGGGATGAACCGTTGATTGCACCTGAAATTATTAATTCATTGTGCAGGGTGTTTGACAAATATCCAACGATTCAAATGGCAACAGTGGCGACCCCTTTGCAAGAGAGTGAATATGATGATCCATCTGCTGTTAAAGTGGTACTGAATAAACGAGATGAAGCGATGTATTTTTCTCGGTCGCTTATTCCTTATCCGCGACAAGCCTATGGAAATCAGTGTCAGCCTTATAAACATGTAGGTATATATGCGTATCGATATCGTTTTTTATTGCAATATGCCCAAATGGCACAAACACCAGCAGAAAAAACCGAATCATTGGAACAGTTGCGTGTTTTAGAAAACGGGTATACCATAAAAGTAATTAAAACTAATCATCAATTCATAGGAGTTGATACACCTGAGGATTTGCAGCGGGTGCAAGCGTATTTTTTACATAAAGGAGAATAACGAGTGGAAAGAGTAAAGCCTGTTAAAATTGGAAATATTACCGTAGCAGATGATGGAAAGTTGTTTGTTTTAGCTGGTCCATGTGTATTGGAAGAAGAAGAACGTGTATTAGCTATTGGTAAAGTTATGAAAGATATTTGTCAACGTTTGGGGCTCGCATATGTGTTTAAAGCCTCTTTTGACAAAGCAAATCGTTCGTCTTATACGTCTTTTCGTGGACCGGGTATAGAAAAAGGATTGGCTATGCTACAACGTATTAAAGAGGAATTACAAGTGCCAATTGTGAGTGATATTCATACGCCAGATCAAGCCCAGCGGGCTGCAGAAGTATTAGATGTATTGCAAATTCCGGCCTTTTTATGTAGACAAACTGATTTACTAGAAGCGGCAGCAGCTACGGGTAAATGCGTGAATGTTAAAAAAGGGCAATTCATGGCACCGGAAGATATGAAAAATGTATTATCTAAAATGGAAAGACTAGGAAATGAAAATTTACTATTAACGGAACGGGGATTTTGTTTAGGTTATCATAATTTAGTTGTAGATATGCGTGGCTTACCTATTATGCGCAGTTTTGGTTATCCTGTTGTTTTTGATGCAACACATAGTGTACAATTGCCGGGAGGAGCTGGTACTAAATCTTCAGGGCAGCGGCAGTTTATTGGTAATTTAGCTCGAGCAGCAGCTGGTGCAGGGATTGACGGCGTATTTATGGAAGTACATGATAACCCCGAAGAGGCCTTGAGTGATGGACCTAATATGCTTTATTTATCGCAAGTAGAAGCGGTGTTAAAAGATATGGTAGCGATTCATGAAATAACGAAAAAAAGTGTAAGTACGGCTAAATAAATAGGAGTATATAATGATGGATATATTGGAAACGGCAAGGGATGTGCTTTTACAAGAAGCGAAAGGTATTGAAAAATTAGCCCCTCTTTTAAATCAAAGCTTTGTACAGGCGGTACAATTGATCTTGGCATCATCAGGAAGAGTCGTTGTGACGGGAATGGGAAAGTCGGGACACATTGCCAGAAAAGTATCGGCAACGTTATCCAGTACGGGTACGCCTTCTGTATATTTGCATCCTGGTGAAGCCATTCATGGTGACTTAGGTATGGTCACCGTGAATGATGTTGTTTTGGCATTTTCTCATAGTGGTGAAACACCAGAAGTAGTTCAAATTTTACCGTCATTAAAACGAATAGGGGCAAAGATGATTGCTGTCGTAGGCAATCATAATTCAACGTTGGCTCAAAATGCTGATGTTATTCTAGAAGTAGCGATTGAAAAAGAAGCTTGCCCATTAGGCTTAGCTCCGACTACGAGTACGACTGTTTCCTTAGCACTAGGGGATGCCCTAGCGGTGGTTTTACTGTCAAGTCATCATTTTACAAAAGACCAATTTGCTGTTTTTCATCCTGGCGGTTCGTTAGGTAAAAAATTATTGCTTACGGCAGCACAAGTGATGCATAAAGGAAAAGAACACCCCGTTTTACCGGAAGATGGAACCGTACAAGATGCTCTGTTTATGATGACCGAAAAGGGGTTAGGGGCTGTTTCTATTGTTGATGCACAAGGCTTGTTAGTGGGTGTGGTGACTGATGGCGATGTGCGGCGTGGACTGGAAACGGGAACTAATTTTTTGCAGTGGCCGATTGAGGCAATGATGACTAAAAATCCACGGCAAATTCAAGAGAATAAATTGGCTGCTGAAGCATTACATATTATGGAAACACATCAACCACGACCTATTACGGTTCTTCCTGTCGTAGATGAAACAGGAAAAGCGGTAGGAATGATTCATATTACAGATTTGTTGAAACAAGGGGTGATATGATGATACAACCAAAGTCGCTTTTTTTACTGGCGTTTGATGTTGATGGGGTTTTGACCGATGGTTCTTTGTATTATGGCCCCCAAGGAGAAGCATATAAGTGCTTTTCTGCACGTGATGGCATGGGGATTTCTTTAGCACGGTTGGCAGGATTCAAAACAGCGATTATTACGGGCCGACTATCCGATATGGTGAAGCGGCGGGCAGCCGATTTAGGAATTGATTATATATATCAAGGAGTAGAAAATAAACTCATAGCGTTACAGGCATTGTGTCGGCAAATTGGGATAGAAGTCTCGCAAGTGGCTTATATGGGGGATGATATTAATGATATGGCTGTACTAAAAGCTTGTCAGTATAGCGGTGCTCCAGCTGATGCTTGTAAAGAAGTGCGGAAGATAGCTTCTTGGGTATCTATATATCCTGGTGGTAAAGGTGCTGTGCGTGAATGGATAGAATACCTTTTGCGACAAGAGAAACGATGGGAAAGAGTACTACAACAGTATGAAGATTATCGCAGTGACGTGCGACAATAGGGAGGAATATTTTTATGTCAAGAACGGGATGGCAATATTATCTTGCTCGCGGCATTAGTAAACTCATTTGTCAATTTTCGTATGAACGCATTATTGCGTGGGGACGAAAATTAGGACCTTTGGGTGAAAAAATATTGCATAAACAAAGAGAACGCGGCATTCGTCATATTATGCAAGGCCTAGCTTGTACGCAAAAGGAAGCGGAAACGATTATTGCGGCGGTATTTGCTAATTTAGGGCAGTCTTTGTTGGAAATATTATATACGCCGCAGTTATGTAAAGAAAATATACATACGTTTGTAACGTTAGAGCATGAAGAACGGTTACAGCAGGCGTTGGATAAAAATAAAGGAGTTATTGTGTTAACTGCTCATTTTGGCAATTGGGAATGGATGGGAGCGGCTCTTTCCTTGTATGGATATCCAACTACAACTATCGTTAAAAATCAGCCGAACGATCAATTGACACGTTTATTAAATGAACATCGGCGGATGATGGGATTAGAAGTTTTTGAACGTGGTGGTAATGCGATGATTATTGCGGCGAGAGCGTTGCGAAGAAAAAAGATTTTAGGATTTTTAGCAGATCAAGATGGCGGGGAAGATGGTGTACCAGATGAATTTTTAGGGAAATTTGCCTCTTCGCCGAAAGGCCCCGCTCAATTTTATTGTAAATTTGGCTCACCAATTGTGCCTATTTTTGCTATTCATGATGAACAGCATCATCATCGGGTTTTAATTGGGAAAGAAATAGCGTATGAACCAACGGGAGATACAACGAAGGATATTGCAGAAGTGACGCGATTGTTAACGGCAGAAACAGCACGTCTTATACAAACCTATCCGGCAGAATGGTTATGGTTTCAGCACCGTTGGCGGACGCAACAAGCATCGATGCATACGGAGTCATAAAGGAGAAGATAGACGTGCAAACTCTCTTTCGCAAGTATAAAAAAGTGATTATCGCTGGTAGCGTTGTCTTTCTTTTTATAGTGCTTTTATATAGCATATTACGTCAGACGGAACAATCTACATTACCACGAGCATTGGTAAAGGCCATTTCTTTTCAAGGCACACAGGGGATAGAAGAACGGAAAAAGGAAGACTTGTTTGGCGGATAGAGTCACGACAAATCAAAGTAGATCAAGATACACAACAGGTTTATGTTAAACAACCACAGGGAAAATTTTGCAGTGCGGAAGGTATGGTGATGTCTTTTCATGCATCCGCTTGTTTGATTGATCGAAAACAGGCGAAGGTAATTATAGAAGCCCCCATAGAAATTACGACATCTCAAGGCGATCGCTTACAGACGAAAGGTAATATCGTTTATAATGGAAAGACTGAAACTATTACGGGGGGACCAGTGGTTATTTATCGTTCTGATGGTATTAAGTTACAAGCGAATTCGTTTATCTCAGATGTATCGTTACAACATGTAAAATTAAAAGGACAGGCAAAACTTACTAAGGGAGAATAAATATGAAACATACAGGAAAAGAGTGGGGGATGATTATTGGCATAGTTGCCTTAATCAGCACAAGTGTTCTGTCGATACAGGCAGCACCAGTACCTGTTTCGGTAACAGCCGATCAAATGGAATTTAATGGCCAAGCACAAACGATTACTGCCGCCGGTCATGTAGTCGTTTCTCGTGGTACTACGAAAATTACGGGACAACAGGCACGGTATCATATTCAGCGAGATGTGGCGGAATTGACAGGACATCCTGTCCTTACACAACCAGGGTTATTGATACAAGCAAAGAAGGTAGGCGTGTATCAGCAACAGCATGTTGTGGCAGATGGTGGCGTATACATTAAACAAAAAGATAAGGAAATAAAAGGAAATAAGGTAGATTATCTCATTTCACGTGAATATGGTATCATTACAGGCAACGCTTTTTTACAAGCACAAGGATATCAGTTGCATGCGGATAAAATTGAAGCTTGGTTAGGTGCAGTAAAAGCGATTGGCACGGGGCGTGTACGGATTTATTCGGCAACAGATCGCTTGCATGCATCGGGGAATCAAGCCGTATATACGCAAACACCAGGCAAAGATGATGGCGTATTAGTGTTAACGGGAAATGTAAGTGCGACACAACGAAAAAGCATGTTTCGAGGAGAAGCTGTGCAGGTACGGCGGAGAGATGAATCGATACGGACATTTAGCCGTTCGACCATCGTGATAAGCCCATCTCAATCTTAGAGAATAGAGGAATTTTATGCGCATTGAAACTCATCATTTAACAAAAGTATATAAAGAACGGCAGGTCGTAAATGGTGTTACCATTCATGTAGAGCAGGGAGAAGTCGTTGGTTTATTAGGTCCCAATGGTGCAGGAAAAACGACGACTTTTTATATGATTGTTGGCATTGAGCATCCTACGGGCGGGAGTATTATGGTCGATCATAAGGATATTACAAAGCTGCCTATCCATCGTCGTGCGGCTTATGGTATTGGGTACTTGCCACAGGAAGCGTCTATTTTTCGTAAATTAACGGTAGAAGAAAATTTGCTGGCTTTATTAGAAACGACTAAGTTGACGAAGGCGGAACAGAAAAAGAAGGCACAAGCTTTGATGGAGGAGTTTTCCATTACGCGGCTTAAAGATTTTCCAGGGATTCAATTATCGGGGGGAGAAAGAAGACGGGTAGAAATCGCTCGTTGTTTAGTGACCGATCCAGCGTTTATTTTATTAGATGAACCATTTGCAGGTATTGATCCATTGGCGGTAAATGAAATTCAAGGTATTATTAGTCATTTAAAGCAACGCGGTATAGGGGTGTTAATTACAGATCATAATGTTCGAGAAACATTAAGTATTGTTGACAGGGCTTATATTTTAAGTGAAGGACGTATTTTGTTAGAAGGAACACCTACACATATCGCACAAGATGAGGTGGCGAAAAAATTTTATTTAGGGGAAACATTTCATATGTAGGAAAGGAGCAGATTTATGCGGATTTTAGATCGATATATACTAAAAGAATTTATTAATCCTTTCCTTTTTGGTGTATGTGCTTTTACGGCTGTATTTGTAGGAACGGGAACATTGTATCGTATTGCGATGATGATCAATGAATATGGTGCATCATTAGCGGCTGTTAGCAAGGTGTTTGTGTTGGCCTTGCCATCTATTATTGTTTTGACGTTTCCTATGTCTGTGCTATTAGGTTCATTGATGGCGTTTGGGAGTTTGTCATCATCAAGTGAAATTATTGTTATGCGTGCAGCAGGACAGAATTTTGTGCGTTTAGCACTTCCTGTTTTCGCAGTCGCTTTTTTTATTTCTCTTGGCACGACTGCTTTTAATGAATTTGTCGTACCACGGGCAAATAATGCGTATAATACGATTATTAATGAAGAAATACAACATCGGGCTGTTCCTGCATCACAGGAGCATATTATTATAAAAAATGTGCAAGGCGATAAGATTAGTAGTTTGGTCTATGCTAGGCAATATGATGGCAAGGCGAAACAGTTTAAAGATATAACCGTACAAGCATTTGAAAATGATCGCTTGGTGCGGGTAGAAAAGGCAGATCGAGCTGATTGGAATGGATATAAATGGTTGATACATGAAGGCGTTCTTTATGATGTTTCACAAGGGGAAGAAAGTACACGGACCTTAACTTTTGAAAATCAAGAATTACCGATTACGCAACAACCAGATAAGATATATATGGAACAAAAAAAGCCAGAAGAACTTACCATTCGAGAAATTCGTATGCAAATTCGTCTGTTAGAAGCAAATCACGTAGATACGAATAAATTGAAGGTGGAATTATATAATCGGTTTGCTTTACCGTTAGCTAGTTTAGTTTGTGCCTTTATTGGTGCACCTTTAGGAATACAGAAGCAACGGGGGAGTTCATCGATTGGTTTTGGTATTAGTGTGGTCACTATTTTTATTTATTATTCGATTATGACATTGACTAATTCTATGGGTAATGGGGGGGTGATTCCTCCAGTAGTAGCGGCATTTTTACCAGATATTATCTGCGGCATTGTAGGCATAGGACTCATTTTGAGGCAAGTGAAATAGCCCCCTTTTTTTTAGTTTTCAATGGATTTACTTATATTTTTAATAATTATAAAAAAAGTGCTTGCAAAAGGATTTATTTCGTGATAGAATGTTTCTTGTTCAAGGCACAAAAGTGTTTTGCACAATGTGTGTAAGATGGCCCCGTGGTGTAGCGGTTTAACATGTCGCCCTGTCACGGCGAAGATCGTCGGTTCAAATCCGATCGGGGTCGCCATATTTGCTCAGGTAGCTCAGTCGGTAGAGCAGGGGACTGAAAATCCCCGTGTCGGCGGTTCGATTCCGTCCCTGAGCACCATGATGATGCGGAAGTAGCTCAGTGGTAGAGCACCACCTTGCCAAGGTGGGGGTCGCGAGTTCGAGCCTCGTTTTCCGCTCCAAATGGCGGCATAGCCAAGCGGTAAGGCAGAGGTCTGCAAAACCTTCATCCCCAGTTCGATTCTGGGTGCCGCCTCCATTTTTTACTTCATCATGCCGAGGTGGCGGAATTGGCAGACGCAACGGACTTAAAATCCGTCGGATAGTGATATCCGTACCGGTTCGACTCCGGTCCCCGGCACCAACAAGAAAATGGCGGTGGAAGTAAGGTTTTGTAAGGCCTTCATCATCAAAAAAAAGGTTTGGATATATGTCCAAACCTTTTTTTGTAATTTTTCTTTACTTACCTTATAATAAAATAGGAGCGGCATATGGAATATCAATATAAAGTATCTGACTTTGAAGGTCCATTAGATTTACTGTTATATTTAATCGAAAAGAACAAAGTCGATATTTATAACATTCCTATTGTTGAAATTACCGATCAATTTCAAGCGTATATTAAACAACTACATGGATTTGATGTAAATTATGCTAGTAAATTTTTTTTGATGGCGGCCACATTATTAAAAATAAAATCATATTCCCTTTTACCGAAGACGGCAGGACAGAATGAAACAGAAGAAACGTCATTACGGGATGAATTAGTGCAGCAATTAGTCGAATATAAACAAATGAAACAAGCCGCCAATGTGTTACGTTCTTTTTGGGACATACGTCGTCAAATGGTAGCACGTGAACGAACGCCTGCCATGTGTTCAGAAAAGTTTGTCGGAAACATAGAGGCACCTAGGTTATATCAGGCATTTTCAGTAGCTTATCAAGCATTAAAAAAAGAAAAAAAGAGACCGATTTATTTACAACGAGAAATTTATAGCGTAGAAGAATGTATGCAGCGTATTCTGTATCAGCTAGATAAAGCTTCCCAAGCAGTAGCACTATATGCTATTTTTGCGGAATGTCAAAGTAAGGTAGAATTGATTGTTACCTTTTTGGCTGTATTGGAATTATTAAAACAGGGAAAAGGGAAGACGATCGCTTGCGGAAAGGATGGAAATAGTATTGCCTTACGAGCTTCAGGAAGATAAAAAAGAACGAAAAACAGCGATTTTAGAAGCCCTTCTTTTTTTAAGCGGTCAACCGCTAACGGGACAGGAAATTGTTGCCCATACAGGATGGACGATGGAGCAAGTAATACAGGTTGCAAGGGAATTACAAAGGGAATTACAAATTCAACAACGAGGCATCATTCTGATTAATGTAGCTGGCGGATATCAGTTAGCGACAGATCCAACCTTATATGAACAGATTCATTGGGTTAAAAAAGAAACCAAGGAATTATCTACTGTTGCCATGGAAGTATTAGCTATTGTAGCCTTTAAACAACCGATTACGCGAGTGGAAATTGAACAAATTCGAGGGGTATCTTCTGAACGCATATTGGGGACATTAATTCATCAAGGATTGATTGTTGATTTAGGGCGTAAAGAGGTGACGGGAAGACCTATTATGTATGGAACGTCTCCCTATTTTTTGGAGTGTTTAGGAATAAATTCGGTAGATGAGTTGGTTGCGAGTGTGAACATGACGTTGCAGAAAGAAACAAGGGAGGATATGGATGGAACGATTACAAAAGGTGATGAGTAACTATGGTGTGGCTTCGCGTCGTGCATCGGAAAAACTTATTTTAGAAGGACGGGTTCGAGTTAATGGCATCATTATTCGGGAAGTAGGTCTAAAGGTAGATCCGCAACGAGATATTATTATTGTTGATGGTAAACGGATAGAAGCACAACCGAAACGGTATTATTTATTTAATAAGCCGAAAGGGGTCATCACTACGGCGAGTGATGAAAAAGGTCGGGAAACGGTGATGGATTATTTTAAAAAGGTGCCAGAACGAATTTATGCGGTTGGTAGATTAGACCAAAATACGGAAGGCTTATTACTGATGACCAATGATGGGACATTGGCCAATATATTAATGCATCCGAGTAAAATGGTAGATAAAACGTATGAAATTAAAGTAAAAGGGCGTATTCGTGATGCCGTTTTACAACAGTTAGCAGATGGAGTACCTTTAGCGGATGGTATGACCGCACCAGCGGATGTATATTATATTGGGTATGATAGTCATACGAATATTACTTCTTTAGAAATTACGATTCATGAAGGGCGAAATAGACAGGTACGTCGGATGATGGAATATGTAGGTTATCAAGTACATAATTTACGGCGAGTTCAATATGCTTTTTTGACGTTAAGTGGAGTTAAACGAGGTGCGTATCGATCATTGACGCGAGAAGAAGTTGCCGATTTATATAAATATAAGTAGGGGAATATATGGATATGAAACGTGTTGGTGTTATTGGTGGTGGTGCCGCAGGGTGTATGGCTGCATTTGCGGCGGCTCAAGCGGGAGTAAAGGTTACGCTTTTAGAAAAAAATGATATTGTCGGTAAGAAAATGGGCATTACGGGAAAAGGAAGATGTAATCTAACGAATGCTTGTTCGATGGAAGAATTTATTGCTAATACACCAGGGCATGGACGGTTTTTATATAGTGCGTACGGTCAATTTTCAAATCAAGATTTATGCAAATTAGTACATCAATGGGGATTAGAAACCAAGGTGGAACGTGGAGGAAGAGTTTTTCCTTTGAGTGATAGTGCTATTGAAGTGCGTAAATTATGGTACAAGGCATTACTTCGGGTAGGCGTGGATATACAGCTTAATGAAACGGTACGAGCGATTGAACATACAATGGGTCATTTTGTTGTTGAAACGATGCAATGTACATACACGTTTGATGCATGTATTATTGCGACAGGGGGCATGTCGTATCCCTCGACCGGTTCGACTGGTGATGGGTATCGGTTTGCTCGACAGTTAGGGCATGAAGTGACTGAATTGCGACCTGCACTTGTCCCTTTTGTTACACGAGAAACGTGGCCCAATCAATTATCGGGGCTTACGTTAAAAAATACGGAAGTATCATTGTGGCAAGGAAAAAAGCAAATTGGCAATGAATTTGGAGAAGTATTGTGTACGCATTTTGGTGTATCAGGGCCTACGATATTGCGATTAAGTAGTATCTTAGCACATCAACGTAAATGGACGTATCCGCTTATATTGAAGTTAAATGTTAAGCCCGCATTACGGGTCGAGCAATTGGACAAACGGATACAACGAGATGTAGAAGCAAATATTCGTAAACAGGTTGGACATGCGTTGAAAAAATTGTTGCCTCAGCGATTATTGCCCATTGTCTTAGCACAAGCTCATATTCCTGAAGACTTGGTAGTGAATCAACTGACGAAGGAACAACGAAGTGCATTGGTAGAGGTATTGCAACATATACCTTTGACTATTACGGGGACCCGTCCGTTAACGGAAGCGATTGTTACTGCTGGCGGTGTCAATGTTAAAGAAATTAATCCTAAAACGATGGAATCCAAAATAATACAACACCTATATTTTGCGGGAGAAGTATTGGATATTGATGCGTTTACAGGAGGATATAATTTACAGGCTGCTTTTTCTACGGGTTATGTGGCAGGAAAACAAGCGGCACAGGAGGAAGTTGGATGAAGCTCATTAGCGTAGCTATTGATGGACCGGCTGGTTCTGGCAAAAGTAGCGTATCAAAAATAGTGGCCTCACAAGTTCAGTATTTATATATTGATACAGGGGCGATGTATCGAGCCGTTACGTTAGCGTTACAAGAAGCACAAGTTGACATATGCGATGAAGTAGCGGTGGAACGTATGTTAGCACAAAGCGAAATCAGCTTAAATCGAGAAGCCGCGGGGTATAAAGTGTATTTGAATGGACGTGATGTGACTACTGCGATTCGCACACCCATTGTATCTGATCAGGTATCCTCCGTTGCAGCCTTAGGGGTTGTACGGAGAAAAATGGTAGAATTACAACGACAGATGGCGGCAGGGGGTGGTGTTATTTTAGATGGTAGAGATATTGGCACGGTTGTATTACCGCAGGCGGAATTGAAAATTTTTTTAACCGCCTCTGTAGAGGCACGAGCTAAACGGCGATTTGCTGAATATCAACAACAAGGGGAAGCGATTACATTAGATGCCGTTATAGAAAATATTAAAGCACGAGATTATCAAGATTCTCATCGGGAAATAGCTCCTTTAACTTGTGCCGACGATGCAATTATCGTAGATAATAGTAATTTGTCTTTAGAGGAAACGGCGGCATATATTATTAAGCTTATTAAGGAGAAACAGGCATGAGAAAATATATTGATCCAATATTGCGGCAGCTATTTAATTTGGTGATGTATGTGTTTATCGGTATGCGTGTTAGCGGTAAAGAAAAGGTACCACGACAAGGACCAGTTATTATGATTTTTAATCATGAAAGCTACTTTGATCCACCTTTAGTAGGAACAGCCGTATCACATCGGTTTATTCATTTTATGGCTAAAGAAGAATTGTTTCGGCATCCTGTTATGCGGTATATTTTACGCTATATGAAATCATTTCCTGTGCGACGAGGGGTGACAGATCGAACTGCGATTGTAGAATCATTAAAAGTACTTAAAAGCGGTGAAATTTTAGGTATTTTTCCTGAAGGCACACGGCATAAAAAAGGTGTTTTAGGAAGGTTTCATGATGGATTTGCGTCATTAGCAATCAAAACAGGGGTGCCCGTGTTACCCGTTGCGATTATTAATTCTCGACCATTGCCGAAAAAAAGGGGCCCCGTTAAAGTTATATTTGGGGATCTTGTTTTTCCGCCTACAGCGAAAGCAACGGATAAAGAAGCGGTACAGCAATTTTGTGAACAGATGAGACAGACATTACATCAGATGTTAATTGAACATGGAGGAACGGGCGTATGAAAGTAGAAATAGCCAAGAATTGTGGCTTTTGCTATGGTGTACGGCGTGCAGTGGATATGGCCTCTAAGGCAACAGCGGGGACGCATACACTAGGACCGATTATTCATAACCCTCAAGTGGTACAACAGTTGGCGCAACAAGGCGTGACACCGATAGATAACTTGCGATCAGTCCATGCGGGGGAAACGGTGTTAATTCGTTCGCATGGTGTGGGACCTGAAGTATATGAGGAAGCCCAAGAAAAAAAAGTGCAATTAGTAGATGCAACTTGTCCACATGTTAAAAAAGCTCAACAAGATGCGAAGAAAATAGTGTCTCAAGAAAAAAAATTAGTCATTATTGGAGAAAAAAATCATCCTGAAGTAATTAGTATTTCCCAATGGGGGGTAAATCGTGCTATTATAATAGATAAGGAAGAAGAAGCACAGGAAATTCCTTTTTGTGAAAATATGGGGGTCGTTGTACAAACAACTTTTTCGCAAGAAAAGTATAATCATATCGTGGATATTTTGAAATTAAAAACAAATCATTTAGAAACGCATATGACTATTTGTACGGCTACACAACAATGTCAAGAAGCGGCAATTGAATTAGCAAGACGAGTTGATGCGATGATTGTTGTTGGGGGAAGAAATAGTGCCAATACAGGTCGCCTTGCCCAAGTTTGTCGTGAACAAGATTGCCCAACATATCATATAGAAACGGCGGAAGAATTAGATTTAACCCAGTTTCATGATATGCATCATATAGGCATTACAGCCGGTGCTTCTACGCCGGATTGGATAATACAGGAGGTTGTTAAAGTTATGGAAAATTGTCAAGCAGACAACGCAGAAGTAATGAGTGAAGAATTGTTAAACCAGTATGATTACGATGAAAATTTAAAGAAGGGTGACGTGGTTGACGGTACCGTTATTTCTGTGAATGATGACGCTGCTTTTGTTTCCATTGGTACGAAAGCAGAAGCAATCCTGCCAAAAAAGGAAATGGCCGTTCCTGCACCAGAAAAAGCAAGTGATTTTGTTGCTGTTGGCGATACCTTTAAAGTAGTTATTGCCAGTGCGATTAAGGAAGAAAGCGCTATTGTTGTTTCTCTTGTGAAGATGCAGAAAGAAGCTGATTGGGAAGAAGTGCGTCAAGCATATGATGCCAATCAAGTGGTAGAATGCGTAGGAAAAGAAACCAATAAGGCGGGGTTAGTTGTTTCGATTAAAACATTACGTGGGTTTATTCCGTTATCGCAAGGGGATATTCATTTTGTTAAAACGTTAGAGCATTTAGTAGGAAAAACATTCGAGGCCCAAATTATCGATTTGGATGAACATAAAAATCGGTTGGTTCTGTCAAGAAAAGCTGTTTTAGAAGCAGAACGAGAAGAAAAAAGAGAAAAAGCATTAGCTACGATTGCAGAAAATACAGAAGTAGACGGAACCGTTGTTAAAATTATGCCATATGGAGCATTTGTTGATTTAGGTGGCGTTGAAGGATTATTGCACATTTCTGATATTTCGTGGAAACGGATCAATACAGTTGAAGATGTACTTTCCGTTGGCGATACAGTACATGCATTGGTACAGCAATTTGATCGGGAACGTAATCGTATTTCCTTATCCATAAAAGCATTACAGAAAAATCCTTGGATTGAAGCGATTGAAAAATTTGCCGTAGGGGATGTCGTAGAAGGAAAGGTTATCAAAATTTTAAATATTGGAGCTATTTTAGCTATTGACCCAGAAATACAAGGGTTGTTACATATTTCTGAATTAACACCACAACGGGGCGTAGCCGTAAAAGACATTGTTCAAATTGGCGATACGATGAAGGTGAAAATTATTAAAATTGATCCTGATAAACATAAGGTTTCATTAAGTGCATTAGCGATAGTAGATACCGGTGATAATGAATAAACAGTGAAGGCATTATCGTATAGCATGTGAACGTATGTGATAGCTGTATATATTATTTGAAAAAATGAAAGGATAGCCGGCAAATACCGGTTATCCTTTTTTAAAAGGAGAACGTTATGTATAAACCCTTAGTAGCTGTAGTGGGGCGTCCCAATGTGGGAAAATCAACACTGTTTAATGCTATTGTCAAAAAAAGAATTTCTATTGTCGAAGATATTCCAGGGGTAACACGTGATCGTATATATTTTGACGCAGAATGGTTAGGTCATGAATTTACTATGATTGATACAGGTGGAATTGAATTTGTCGATGAAAAGGAACATATTTTTTCTAGTATGCGGTATCAAGCAGAATTAGCTATTCGTGAAGCGGATGTAATCCTTTTTGTTGTGGATGGAAAGACAGGCATACAACCACAAGATGAAGAAGTGGCAACGATCTTGCGTACGTCAGGAAAACCGGTTATTCTGGTGGTCAATAAGATTGATAGTGTGGAACAAGAAATGAATATGTATGAATTTTATGGACTCGGTATAGGTGATCCGATAGGTGTTTCGGCGATTAATTTGATGAATTTAGGTGATTTGTTAGATGAAGTATTGAAACATATTCAAACTAATCCTGGCGAAGAAGACGGCGATGACGTTATTCATATTGCTTTAGTTGGGCGTCCTAATGTGGGGAAGTCGTCGATGACCAATGCCTTGCTTGGACAAGAACGAGTGATTGTTAGTAATGTACCGGGTACTACTCGTGATTCTATTGATACTCATTGGAGTTATGAGGGAACTCCTTTTGTACTGATTGATACGGCTGGGATGCGACGGAAAGCCAAGGTGGATATCCCCGTAGAACGGTATAGTGTCGTGCGGGCATTACGAGCGGTGGATAGGTCTGATGTAGCGGTATTGATGCTTGACGGAACGGAAGGTGTAACGGAACAAGATAAAAAAATCGCTGGTTATGTTCACGAAGCAGGTAAAGGGTGCATTATTGTCGTGAATAAGTGGGACTTAATTGAAAAAGATAGTAAGACGAGTCAAAAATTTGAAGAGGATATACGGCGAGAACTTGCTTTTTTGCAATATGCTCCTATTTTATTTGCTTCCGCTTTAACGAAACAACGCATTCATCGGTTGGCAGATATGGTAAAATTTGTTTCAGAACAGCAGCACATGCGTGTTTCTACGAGTGTGTTAAATGAATTACTAGAAGATGCACAATTAACAAATCCGCCACCAGCTAAAGGAGGTAAATTATTAAAAATTTATTATATGACACAAGCCTCAGTACAACCACCGACATTTATTTTATTTGTCAATGAACCTTCATTAATGCATTTTTCTTATGAGCGGTTTTTAGAAAATAAATTGCGTGAAACATTTGGGTTTGAAGGAACGCCTATTCGTTTGATTATACGAGGAAAACGGGAGGAATTAGAACTATGATGACGGGTATTTTGTGGCTTGTTTTATCGTATGTTATTGGCTCTATTCCAAGTGGCTTAGTGGTTGGTAAATTGTTTTTTCATACGGATCCGCGCTTATATGGTAGTCATAATACAGGGGCAACTAATTCGTACCGTATATTTGGTAAAGCCGGCGGTGCGGCGGTGCTTATTATGGATCTTTGCAAAGGCTTATTGGGAGTATATTTAGGAGGATTGGCGGCCCAAGCTGCTTTTCCCCATGCACTTCTGTATGGCATGATTGTGGGCGGTTTAATTTCTATTGTAGGGCATTCATGTTCTTGCTTTTTACGATTTAAAGGGGGAAAAGGAGTCGCCACAGGCTTAGGTGTTATTCTCTTTTTGGCACCAGTTCCGACGCTTATTGTGTTTTTGGTGTGGGCTGTTTTAGTGGGACTGACACGGTTAGTTTCCTTAGGATCCATTGTGGGTGCTATAGTAGCACCTCTTATCATGTACGTGTGGGGCGAACCTATGCCGGTTGTTGTGTTGGGTGTAATCGCCGCAATATTAGTGGTAGTACGTCACAAAGATAACATAGTCCGTTTAATTCAGGGCAAAGAATTAAAAGTACAACGTATTACGAAAGAGTAAACAATACAAAAATCTTTGTAGGAAAGTCTTTAATCTATATATAAAACCGTGTATAATAAAACCATACGGGTAGGTGATGGTGTGAGAATCATATCCGGTAAGGCTCGTGGGCGCATATTAAAATCTCCTGCGGGAAGGTTAACAAGACCGACATTAGATCGGACACGTGAAAGTCTATTCAATATATTAACAGCAACATCGTTACACGATACACATGTGTTGGATATTTTTGCTGGAACGGGTGCGTTAGGGCTAGAAGCATTGAGTCGCGGTGCTAAGCAGGGCGTATTTATTGATCATCATACGGTCGATCTTATTCGGGAAAATGGCAAACGGTGTGGATTTTTAGAGCAAATGGAAATTTTGCCCTATGATGTACATCGTGCGTTAAAACAATTGCAAGGGCGTCAATTTCACTTTATTTTTGCGGATCCTCCATATAATAAACGGTTGGTGAATGATACGATTAGCGATATATTTCACTATCACTTATTATGTCCAGACGGGCTAATACTTATGGAACATAGCAAGGAAGAATCTATTGAAGTCCATCCATTGTATACCGTTATTAGAGAAAAATCCTATGGTAAGGATACGCGAATTACATTTATTCGCGCTTATCGGGAAGGAGTGTAAACGTGCGAATTGGAATTTGCCCAGGGAGTTTTGATCCTGTTACGAATGGACATATTGATATATTTGAACGGGGAAGCAAACTAGTTGATAAATTAATTATTGCTGTGTTTGAAAATCCCTCAAAAAAACCTTTATTTACCATGCAAGAACGGGAAGAAATGCTCGTGGCGACAACGAAACACATACCGCAGGTGGAAGTGGTTAGCTTTCAAGGGTTGTTAAATGAATATGCGATGCAACGCGGTGCTAAATTTATTATTCGAGGCTTGCGTGCTTTGAGTGATTTTGAATATGAGTTTCAACGAGCTTTATTAATGAAAAAAGTGGAACCTGACCTTGAAACGGTGTTTATTATGACAGGTACCCAATATTCGTATATTAGTTCTACGGGTATTAGAGAATTAGCTTGCTTTGGAGGGAACTTGGATGGTATGGTTCCTGCATATGTAGAAAAGCGATTAAAAGAACGATTTAAAGATAAATATAAGGCATAGGGGTGGAAGACATGAAGTCGGACAAATTAGTAGAAGATTTGGAAAGCATCATATTAAATGCAAAACAAATGCCGTTTACGAACAAAAAAGTAGTTAGCGAAGAAGAAGTATTGCAAATTATTGACGAATTGAAAGAAACATTGCCAGAAGAATTAGTACAGTCGAAACAGATTATAGCTGAACGGGAAAAAATATTGGCTGATGCGAAACAACATGCAGATAATATGATTATACAAGCAAAGGATTATATTGCTAAGTTAACCGAAGAACATGAATTGGTGCGTCAGGCCCAAGAGCGAGCTCAGCAAATTTTAGCACAAGCGAATGCCTCTTCAGAAGAGTTAAAAGGGAGTTCCATTACCTATGCAGGTGATGTCTTGAAATATGTAGAAACAACGTTAGAAAAGACGTTGTTTAGTATTCAGCAGAATAGGGAAAGCTTATTGAAGTCGAATAAAAAAGATAGTCATCGTGAATAAGGTGTAAGGGAAGACATAAATGCAATATCATTTGATATTGCATTTATTTTTAGATTTTTTATGTACCGAAGAGAGGAAGAACGTATATGCAAGAGATTACATCACGCCATAATAGGTTGATTATGCGGGCTTGTTCGTTGAAGCAAAAAAAAGGTAGACAACAAGAGCAGCACGTGCTAGTAGAAGGATGGCGGTTAATTACGGATGCCCTGCAACAGGGGATACGGCAAGGTATTTGTTTTATTGTTGATACGGAGAAAACTACTGACCATATGGCGTTATATACACGAGGCAAGGAACTGCAGTGGCAATTTTTTCGTGTATCCACATCGGTATATCAAAAATTACAAATGACTTCATCCTCACAAGGTATTATTGCCATGTTACCTTTCTTTAACCATACGCTTGCGGAAGCGGAAACATTACAGCTATTACAACCGGTTGTATACTTACAGGATATACAAGATCCAGGAAATGTCGGTACGATTATTCGTACGGCTGCAGCTTGTGACGTTGGTGCGATTCTTTTAAGTCCAAACTGTGTGGATATTTATAATGACAAAGTATGGCGTAGTGCGATGGGGGCCATGTTTAAAATTTTGGTCATTTCTCATGTAGATGAGGATATGCTACAGTCATTTTGTCAGCATACTACACGGCGATTAGTAGCTGCTGCGGCAGGAGCGGCTTGCTCTTATGAAAAAATGAATTATAAACAGCCTTTTGTGTGGGCCTTTGGCAATGAAGGAAATGGTCTTTCTCCGCTCTTTATGCAGCGGTGTGAGGAAACGGTTACGATTCCTATGTGTGTGAATACAGAGTCATTGAATGTAGCCATTTCAGCTGGCTTGATATTATATAAAGCATGGGAAATGAATGGCTTTTCTTATGAAGGAGGTGCATGAGGTGAACCCCGTATTACAAGCGGCGGTTACCGCCTATATTAATCAAGCGACAGCAAAAGGCTTGCACTTGTTAGAGCAGAAAGAAATTAATTATGGTTGCCAATTACGATTCGGTGCAACCAGTGGAATACAGGGACAAGTTAACTTATATTATAGCAAGAAAAAAGGAATATCTATTGTCGGTATGGGTAAGGATACGGAAATTAAACGACAGTTGGAAACCTTAGGAACGGTGGCTAGTGCAGCTGCGTCACCGGTCGCAGCGACTATTGCATATAGTAAAGAAGATAGATCTCCTCGTTGGATGGGTTGTGATGAATCGGGAAAAGGGGATGTTTTTGGACCTTTAGTTGCGGCAGCGTGTATTATTACGACACAAGAAGAACAGCTCTTTAGACAATGGGGAGTTCAAGATAGTAAAAGTATAGGGGATACTAAAATTTCCTTATTGGCAGAGAAAATTAAGACACAATTAGGCACTCGCTATTCCTTGCAAGTATGGATGCCTTGTGTATATAATGAAAAATATACCGCTTTTGTAAAGAAACACAAAAATTTAAATGATCTTTTAGGTAGTATTCATGGAGAAAACATAAAACAACTCTTGTCAACGGACAAATGTACGTGTATAATAGTCGACAAGTTCGGTAAAGATGAGTATGTACTGCAAGCGGTGGGTCCTATTGCGGATACACATCGTATCGTTCAAATTCCGCAAGGTGAACGGGATATGGCAGTTGCAGCTGCATCCATTCTGGCAAGACAGGCTTTTTTAGAAAGTATGCAACAACTTTCTGATACCTATGGGATGGTGTTTCCCAAAGGAGCCTTTCAAGGCGTGCATAAAGCGATAGAAAATTTTTTGTCAACCCATGATAAAAATGAGCTGACCTATGTAGGAAAATTACATTTTAAAACATTTGATTTTTTACGGTGAGGTAGATATGACTCGTTTAATTATTAATGCGGATGATTTCGGCATTCATACGTCAGTGAATCAGGCCGTAATCAAAGCTTTTCAAGAGGGCGTATTGACGAGTACTTCGTTGTTAGCTAATGGTCCTTGTTACGAAGAAGCGGTGCGTCTTGCAAAGGAAAATCCCGGACTTGGAATTGGTATTCATTTGTGCTTGGTGGGTTCTTTACCGCCTATTTTGGGGATTCGAGAAGTACCTTCTTTGGTAAATGCGGAAGGGCTTTTTCCTGAATCTTATGGAACTGTTATGAAAAAAGGGTTCTTAGGCAAGATTGATTATAGGCAAGTATATAACGAATGGGATGCACAAATTGAAAAAATCAAGCAAACGGGGTTAGTCATTACCCATGTGGATAGTCATCAGCATGTACATATGTTGCCGCCGATTTGGAATATTGTTCAAGCACTTATGAAAAAACATGATATTCATCGGGTACGCATTCCTCGCGAATCCTATTTATTTAAAGCGTTTGCGGGTAATCCAGTTCGTGTTATGGGGCGTAATGGCTTGACTTGGCTATCCGAACAAGCGATGACGGCCGTACGGAAATGGCATTATACGACAACGGATTACTTTTGGGGCATGGTGGATGGCGGATCCATGACAGAAGCTCATTTGCAATATATTATTAAGCAACTTCCCGTTGGTATACATGAAATTATGATGCATCCAGCGATGAGTACAGATGAGATGAAGCAGCAATTTACGTGGGGATACCATTGGGAAGACGAATTACAGGCTTTATTGTCTGTACGTATACGAAATTTGGTAACAACAAGAAAAATACAATTAGTTCATTATGGCGAGTTGCTTTAACAGAGGAGTAACAATATGAATATATTGATAACTGGAGGAGCAGGTTTTATTGGTTCCCATATTGGGGATGCACTTATTATGGCGGGACATCAGATTACGGTAGTGGATAATTTGTCAACGGGTAGTTTGCAAAATGTACCGAAAGAAGCTGTGTTTTATGAAGCGGATATTCGTGACATCGCACAGATGGAAACTATTTTTGCCCAAGGAAAATTTGACGTGGTATTTCATGAAGCCGCACAAACGATGGTTCCCTATTCATTGGAACACCCCTTAGAAGATGCAGATTTGAATATCATAGGGTTGATTAAGGTACTTGATTTATGTCGAACATATCACATTAAGAAATTTATTTTTTCTTCTTCAGCGGCTGTGTATGGCGATAATCAGCAATTGCCGCTACAAGAAACAGAACCGGTTGAACCGACTTCTTTTTATGGATTAACCAAAGCTACCGCTGAGGCATATATTCAGATGTATCATCGGTTATACCGCTTGCCTTATGTTATTTTGCGGTATGCAAATGTATATGGGGAAAGACAGGGAAGCAACGGAGAAGGCGGAGTAGTATATATCTTTGCTAATCGTTTGGTTCATCAACAAGCACTTACTATTTTTGGTGATGGCACGCAGACACGTGATTTTATTTACGTCAAAGACGTGGCTCAGGCGAATGTAGCAGCTTTAGAATCAGCGATCCGATCAGGCATTTACAATGTTAGTACGGCTAAAGAAACGACCATCGAAGAGATAAAAAATCAGTTGGTATCTTTTGCTACATATCAACCAACGATACGGTATCAAGCAGTGCGTAGTGGGGATATTTATCGTTCTGTATTAGATAATAGGCGAACTATTAAGGAGTTAAAGTGGAAACCACAAGTAGATTTACGTACTGGCTTACAACAGACGTATGCATATTTTAAGATGGGAGAGGAACCATGAAAAAGGGGAATGGGGAAAAATTATATTTGGTAAGTGAAGAAATTTTGCCGGAAGCGATTAAAAAGACGATTCGTGTTAAAGAAATATTAAAGAGTCATCAAGATAAAACGATTTATGAAGCCGTGCAAATGATGGACTTAAGTCGGAGTGCCTACTATAAATATAAAGATTATGTGTTTCCTTTTTATGAGGTATCACAAGGGAAAATTGTAACGCTTGCGTTAATGATTTTTGATCGACCCGGGGAATTATCACAAGTGTTAAATACGGTAGCCTTAAATCAAGGGAGTATTTTGACTATCAATCAAGGTATTCCGTTACAAGGAATGGCCGATGTTACGATTTCGGTAGAAACGAAAAATTTAAGTATTCCTGTAGATGAATTGGTAACCCGATTAAAAGCATTGCCTAGTGTTAGTAATGTAAAAATTATCGGTCAAGCATAATAAAGGAGTGTATGGAATGAAGCAAGTAAATATTGCCTTATTGGGATGCGGTACGGTAGGTAGTGGTGTGATTGAATTGTTGCAGCACAACGGGGCATTAATTGAAGAGCAATTACATACTAAGATTAGTGTAAAACGGGTGCTCGTACGGGATGTAGAAAAATATAGCAACTTAGAAATAGCCGGTCCCGTTTCTTTTACGGATAATTTTCAAGAGATTATTCAAGATGATGATATATCTGTTGTCGTGGAAGTCATGGGCAGTGCCGATTTCGCTCGTGAATGCATTGAACAATGTTTTCATCATGGAAAAAGTGTCGTCAGTGCTAATAAGGATTTAATTGCAGATTACGGCATTCCTTTATTAAAATTATCAAATATGAAAAACGTAGATTTTCAATTTGAAGCTAGTGTTGCTGGCGGAGTACCGATTGTTCGAGCAATGTATGCGTCTTTAAATAGTAATCGCATTAGCGAAATTATTGGCATTATGAATGGAACCACCAATTATATCTTGTCACAAATGACGGAACGGGGAATTTCTTATCAACAAGCGTTGGAAGAAGCTCAAGCGAAGGGATATGCTGAAGCAGATCCGACAAATGACGTTAGTGGCTATGATGCAGCACGTAAAATTGCCATTTTAGGAACCTTAGGGTTTCATGCAGAATTGACCTTTCGCGATGTTCGTGTAGAAGGCATTGAAAAAATAACGGCCGAAGATATTAAGCATGCAGCTGAAATGGGGTATGTGATCAAATTATTAGCGATAGCACGACAAGATGAAGAAGGTATTTCCTTGAATGTTCATCCAGGACTTATTCGCAAAAATCACCCGCTCGCCAATGTGGCCGATGCTTATAATGCTATTTGCGTGCGGGGAAATTGTGTGGGTGATGTCATGTTTTATGGTGCTGGTGCCGGCTCGTTGCCAACGGCTAGTGCGGTCGTTAGCGATTTAATGAATGTGGTGATGCATCTTAATATCGGTATGACAGGACAACGTAATTTTGTCAACCATGAAGCAAAGTTAAAGTCACAAGATCGCATTTCCTCTCCTTATTATTTACGGTTGATGGTAAAAAATTCTACGGGCGTTTTAGCTGATACGGCTAATGTACTTGCTACGTATGGTATTAGTATCCGTTCGTTAATTCAAAAAGATGAAACCGCAGAAGTAGCAGAAGTAGTATTACTTATTGATAGTTCTGCTGATAGTATTGTGCAACAGGCGTTGAAAAAGCTCGAATCCTTAGCGTGTATTTATAAAATTGCGAATGCCATTCGTGTAATTGAGGTGTAATGATGAACACTTGTGTACATGTGAAAGTACCTGCTACTTCAGCTAATTTAGGGCCTGGTTTTGATTCGTTAGGACTTGCCTTGTCTTTATACAATGAGGTTTATTTTTGGATAGATGATACAGCAAAGGGGATAACGGTTACCGTAACAGGTGAAGGGAAGGGGATAGAAACACTTCCGGCAGAAGAAAATTTGGTGGTAAAATCCATTCAGTCTGCATTGGTGGCAACGGGAAATACCTTGCCGCGAGGGGGGCGATTGCATCTTGTAAATCGAATTCCTTTTAAACGAGGGTTAGGGAGCAGTTCGGCTGCCATTGTCGGTGGACTATTGGTAGGAAATCAACTTGCAGGAAATACGTTAAGGAAAAATCAATTATTGGCCTTAGCGACAGAGATTGAAGGCCATCCTGATAATGTAGCACCTGCATTGTTTGGCGGTTTGACCGTATCTATTATGGTAGACCAAAAGCCGTTAACCCATACTTTGCGGCTACCGCAAGAGTTACAATTTGTCGTGGTGATTCCAGAGATAGAAATTGAAACGGAAACGGCACGGAAGATTTTACCGGCACAAGTAGATAGACAAACGGCTATATATAATATGGGGCGGATTGGGTATTTGCTTTCGTCTTTATGGCTTCATCAATATGATCAGTTACAAGAGGCTATGCAGGATAAAATACATGTACCGTATCGGTTGCCTCTCATTCGTGGGGGAAAGGAAGCCTTGCAAGCTGCTCTTGCAGCAGGTGCACACGGAGCGACAATTAGCGGTTCAGGATCTACTTTATTGGCTGTGGCGACAACGAAAACGCAAGAAATTGCAAGGGCGATGACCGAAGCATTTGCTAGTCAGCAGGTTGCCGTACAAACGCATATTCTTTCGGGTGTAGATACAGGTGCAAGTGGTGTTATTGAAGAAAAACGGTGATGATTTACTAACGAGTGAAACAATATATTTATCACAAAGGAGAAATTTATCTTTTATTCTCTTTGTTGATATTTTGTTTATTTATAAAAGTAAGAATTAATATTTTTTGATTTATATTAAATTTCCCTTGACAAAGTTTGTTTTTCCCTTTACAATACGTCTATATACAACATATATTGATAAAGGCAGAGAACAAGACGGCTTGTAACGGGAGCTTATATAGCGAATCGAGGATGGTGGAAGCTCGATGGGAGCGAGATACAAGTGGATCACTTGGGAGCCTCATGTTGACGGGTCGCTCCGTTATTGGCGTCAAGTGGCTGCAATGCAGTTAATAGGGTGGTACCACGGTGATCTTACATCTTCGTC
This sequence comes from Megasphaera sp. UPII 135-E, assembly GCF_000221545.1. NCBI lineage: Bacteria > Bacillati > Bacillota > Negativicutes > Veillonellales > Veillonellaceae > Megasphaera > Megasphaera sp. UPII 135-E. Next base: position 11,039 of record NZ_AFUG01000036.1, on the reverse strand, counting down.
CCTTTGGGGCGAAGATGATTTTTTTTTAGGGAGGAATTTATATGGATTATGGTAAAACATTACATTTACCGGAAACGGAATTTCCGATGCGCGGAAACTTACCGAAACGGGAACCGGAATTTTTAGCGTTTTGGCAAGATCACGATATTTATCACAAACGATTAGAGCAACGAAAAAATGGACCTAAGTTTATTTTGCATGATGGACCTCCTTATGCCAATGGGAAACTTCATATTGGGCATGCATTAAATAAAGTACTTAAAGATATTGTTTTGAAATATAAAACGCAACGCGGTTTTTATACGAAATATGTACCAGGCTGGGATACACACGGTTTGCCAATTGAACATGCTGTTATTAAAAATACAGGATTAAATCGTCATGAAATGACGCCACTCGCATTGCGTAAAAAGTGTCATGACTATGCAATGGAACAAATGAATTTACAGCGGCAGGAATTTATTCGCTTTGGCGTGTTAGGAGATTGGGAAAACCCCTATTTAACGTTGCAACATCATATTGAAGTGGAACAAATTGGCGTTTTTGGTAAGATGGCGAAAAAAGGTCATATTTACAAAGGCATGAAAACGGTATATTGGTGCCCTCATTGTGAAACGGCCTTAGCCGAAGCGGAAATTGAATATAAAGATGATAAATCATTTTCCTTGTTTGTTAAATTTCAGGCGGTACAAGTAGGGACTGCATTACCGAAAGGGGCAGATCTGAAAAATGTCTATGCTTTGATTTGGACGACTACGCCATGGACTATACCTTGTAACTTGGCGATCAGTGCAAATGCTGCCTTTACCTATGTGTGGGTACGGATTGGGGAAGAATATTTGCTCATGGCACAGGATCGCGTAGCTGTTGTTATGGAAGCAGCACATATCACCGATTATGAAGTATTGCCGGAAACACTTACGGGTGAAGACATTAAATCGTTTGTTTTCCGTCATCCTTTATATGAACGAAATTCACCGATTCTCTTAGGGGAACATGTTACGTTAGATGCTGGTACAGGTTTAGTTCATACGGCACCAGACCATGGTCAAGATGACTTTGATGTTTGCAAACAATCGGGGAAACCAGAATTACAACCCTTGGGAACGGTGGACAGTAGTGGGCGATACACGAATAAAGTTCCACGTTATGAAGGCGTATTCGTCTTTGATAACAATGTACCCGTTATTAAGGATTTAGCGGCTGTAAATGCTTTATTTGCTAAAGAAACGTTCCGCCATCAGTATCCGCATTGTTGGCGGTGTAAAGAGCCTATTATCTATCGGGCAACAGAACAGTGGTTCTCTTCGGTCGATGGGTATCGTCAAGAAGCATTACAAGCGATTGATAATGTCCAGTGGATTCCTGCATGGGGGCATGATCGTATTTATAATATGATTCGTGATCGCGGTGACTGGTGCATTTCACGGCAACGGGTTTGGGGTGTGCCTATTCCTATTTTTTATTGTGAAGATTGCGGTACACCCATCATTAATGATGATACTATCTCTCATTTACAAGACATTTTTGCAAAAGAAGGCTCTGATGCGTGGTGGGCTCACAGTGAAACGGAATTATTGCCGGATGGGTTTGTTTGCCCTTCTTGTGGCGGCAAGCACTTTAGAAAAGAAAGCGATATTATGGATGTTTGGTTTGATAGTGGTTGTACGCATCAAGGTGTATTGAACCATGATCCAGAGTTAGCCTATCCTTGCGATCTCTATTTAGAAGGATCGGACCAACATCGTGGTTGGTTTAATTCCTCCTTATTGACCTCTGTGGCAGCAAACGGGATTCCTCCATATAAAGCGGTTCTCACACATGGTTTTACGGTTGATGGGGAAGGTAGAAAAATGAGTAAATCCGTAGGCAATACGGTAGCGCCGCAAGAAGTCATTGAAAAATATGGCGCTGACGTCATGCGTTTATGGGTATCATCGGCGGATTATCAAGGAGATATTCGTTTATCGCCTAAAATTTTAAAACAATTATCCGATGTATATCGTAAAATTCGTAATACGTTCCGGTATTTGTTAGGAAGTTTAGCCGACTTTGATCCACAGCGGGATGCCGTTGCATATGATCAATTGACAGATTTAGATAAATGGGCCTTGATGCGATTGGAAGAAGTGATAGAAAGTGTAACTGAATCATATGAAACCTATCAGTTCCATGTAATGTATCATACGATTCATAATTTTTGCACGATTGATTTAAGTGCGGTTTATTTAGATATTATTAAAGATCGGTTGTATACGGAAAAACAAGACGCATTACTTCGTCGGAGTGCGCAAACGGTGATGTATGAAGTGTTAATGACACTCGTAAAAATAACCGCACCGGTCCTTTCCTTTACGGCTGAAGAAGTATGGCAATTTATGCCCGTAGGATTTAAAGATAAGGAAAGTGTTCATCTTACGGATTGGCCAAAGGCACATCCTGAATATATTCAAAAAGACATTGCTACACGTTGGGATACCTTCCTTTCGTATCGTCAGGATATGATGCGGGCCTTAGAAAAAGCACGTCAAGATAAAACGATTGGGCATGCCTTAGATGCAGAAGTTACCTTGTATGCGACAGGAAAAACCTATGATTTCTTAAAAGATTGGCAAGATCAGCTCGCAACTTTATTGATTGTTAGCAACGCGACGTTGGTTCAAGGTAAAGCACCAGAGAAGGCTATTCAAGGCGAAGAACATCCTGAATTAGTTGTAGTGGTACAAGCATCAACACATGCTAAATGTGAACGTTGTTGGACTCATAGTAAGACCGTCGGTGTCGATCCGAACCATCCCACGTTATGTGCTAGATGTGCAAGCGTGTTGGCTGAATAAGATAAAAAAGCATCTCTTTTATAGAAAAAGAGATGCTTTTTCTCATTATTTATATATTGTGATACTCCATTGGCTGTGCTATACTATCCCATATAAGTATACTTTATATAAGAAGGGGGATAGTTTTATGGAACATGAAGAAACCAAATCAACCACGTTTTCTTTAAGCTTATTGTGGTTTGGTGCAGGCGTTTCAATCGCCGAAATTTTAACGGGGATGTTGCTTGCTCCATTGGGATTTACCAAAGGCTTTTTTGCTATTCTTATTGGTCACATTATTGGTGGTATTATTATGTATGGGGCGGGCCTTATTGGTGCTAAGCAAGGTGCTAGTGCAATGGAAACGGTACGTATTTCGTTTGGTCATTGTGGTGGTAGACTTTTTTCCATTTTAAATGTTATTCAATTAATTGGCTGGACGGCAGTTATGATTATTAGTGCCGCCAATGCAGCGAATATTATTCAAGCGTGGGGAACTACGGCATGGAGCATCATTGTAGGCGTACTCATTGTCATTTGGATTTTATTGGGGGTAAAAAAATTAGACAAAGTGAATGTCGTTGTCATGACGCTATTATTTATTCTTACTATTGTTATGAGCGTTGTCATTAGCAAGGGAACGTCTTATCATCTAGCAGGGCAAATGATTACCTTTGGTGCTGGTGTAGAAATGGCCGTAGCCATGCCTTTATCGTGGTTGCCGGTTATAGCAGACTACACACGGCGTGCCGATAAACCAGTAGTCGGAACGACGGCTAGTTGTATCGCTTATTTTATTGCTAGCATGTGGATGTTCTTGATCGGTATGGGTGTAGCTATTTGGACGGGCGAAAGCGATATTGCCGCCGTTATGGTGAAAGCAGGCCTTGGCTTATGCGGTATTTTAATCGTTTTACTTTCGACTGTAACGACGACCTTCCTCGATGCCTTTTCGGCAGGAGTGAGTGCACGTAGTTTATGCAACGCCGCACCGGCATCTTCAGAAAAATGGATGGCCATTATTGCTACGGTTATCGGCGTTATTTTGGCGATTACCGTATCTACGGATACCTATCAAGATTTCCTTTACTTCATCGGCTCGGTATTTGCACCGATGACAGCGATTTTATTAGCTGATTATTACTTCTTGCATCATGACCATCGATTAGAAACAGTAAACTGGTTAAATTTGATTATTTGGCTTATTGGTTTTGTTATTTATCGCTTCTTCATTACCTTTGATACACCCGTAGGAGTTACCTTCCCAGTAGTGGTTATCGTGATGATAATTAGCGTAATTATTCATAAGATCGTAAACAAGTAAAGGCAATAAGCGGTAAAACATAAGACGGTTTATTCTGATATTATTTGGCATAGTCGTTATAAACGGCTATGCCATTTTTGCATGTACTGGAGATGAAACGTTTAAGCGATATCAACATAAGATGTAATGGGATTGGCATAGGGGATAGAAATGAGATAATAAAAAAAGCACCGATTTTATCGGTGCTTCATGTTTAATGAGCTTTACTATAAGGTTCAATGGCTGTTTCTGTATGTTGTTGATTTTTAGATACGGGCGATTTGTGCTCTTTGCTATCGGTGTAGGCGGTTGTATCCGTTTCGGTTTCGTCATCATCCGTTTCTGCATCGTTGGCAGCATCGTTCTCTTCAGTTGCCTTCTTAGGCACAACCACTCCCGGTGGAACGGCAAAATGCCCCCCGCGACTAGCGGCAATGCGCATATAATCACGCCAAATACGGGCCGGTATAGTACCACCATATACGGCACCTAGACTTCGTGAACCCGTATCATCACCCATCCATACGGCCGTTACAAGATCAGTCGTATAGCCGACAAACCACGCATCGACATTGTTGTCGGTAGTACCTGTTTTTCCGGCGGCAGGAATGCCAATGGCGGCGGCACGACCGGTACCGCTTTGAATAACGCCTTCGAGCATATTCGTCATTTCGTAGGCTTCTTTCGCTGAAAGCACTTGTGTTTGTTCTGGTTCTTCCGATGAGTGATCTTCGAGAACATGGTTATTTTGATCAAGGATTTTTATAATTGCCATTGGTTTGACGTGAATCCCTTCGTTAGCAAAGGTACCATAGGCACTAGCTAATTCAAGAGGACTTACACCACGTGTTAGCCCGCCTAAAGCCATGGCTAAATTGTTGTCATTTTTTTGTAATGTCGTAATGCCCATTTTTTCAGCCAAACTGAGGATACGATTGGGACCGACCGCATTGGCCGTTTGTACGGCAACCGTATTAACCGAGAATATTAAGGCATCGCGAATGGTTAGTGTGCCACGGTAAGAGCCACCGGCATTACGAGGGGACCAAGAACCGAAGGAGATCGGCTTATCAACAAAGGTTGTGTCAGGAGTCATGCCTTTTTGGAGAGCCGCCGCATAGACGAAGGGCTTAAAGGCGGAACCTGGTTGACGTCTGGCCATGGTTGCACGGTTAAAGCTATCGTGATTCCGACCGCCAATCATAGCCACAATATAGCCCGTTTTAGGATCGATGGAAACGAGAGCGGCTTGAGGTTGAGACAAGCCATTTTTGTCGGTGTAATTGGTAGGAAGATTAGCGAAAGCTTGCATAGCTGCTTTTTGCTTATCTAAATCTAACGTAGTGTAAATTTTTAAACCTTGTTTATATAATATGTCATCGCCGTATTTTTCAGATACTTGGCGTGTGACATAATCGATAAAGTCGATAGGATCATTTTCTTTAGCATTGCGTTTTTTCGGGGCAAGTTTTAGTGGTTCTTGCTGTGCCTGGTGGCATTCTTGGGCAGAAATATAACCATATCGCTGCATTTGATCAAGAATGACATTAGCTCGTTCATTTGCTACCTGCGGATTATTAAAAGGAGAATAATAATTTGGGCTCTTTGGTAATCCAGCTAAGACGGCACATTCTTTTAGTGATAACTCGTTGACGTTTTTGTTGAAATATGTTTTGGCAGCAGTTTGGATACCATAGGAACCTTGTCCGAAGTAAATTTCATTCATGTACATTTCTAAAATTTCTTTTTTACTGTACTTGCGTTCTAATTCTATGGCGAGCATGGCTTCTTGCACTTTACGCCGTAAGGTTTGTTTTTGTGATAAAAAGGCATTTTTAGCCAATTGTTGGGTAATAGTACTACCCCCTTGAGAGATACCACGATGTAATATATTAGCAACAAATGCCCTCCCGATACCGATGGGATCGATTCCCATATGTTGATAAAAACGATTATCTTCGGCCGAAATAAAGGCATTCTGTAATGTCGGCGGCACTTGATTAATATCAATGGGCAGTCGATTTTCTTCTGAATACAGCGTAGTAATGAGTCGTCCCTTAATATCAAATAATTGCGATGAAGCAATGGGGCGCATATTATGATTGACTGGGGGTAAGGTTTGATAGGCTGCAAAAATATAGCCGAATCCTAAGCCTGCAACAACGACTATACAAAATAATATGAGGAAACGAAGGCGTCGAAAAAAGCCTTTTTTTTGTACACGTTTCGCTTTATGTCTGGGTGTATACATAAATCCTCCTCGCATGCTGTGATAGATATTAAAATAAAAACACTAATAATAACTAAGGTACTGACTTCTTATTATACCATAATTTAGAAAATAGAAGCAGTGTCTTTATACACATATATAAAGTATATACTATTGCAACGATAAAGCATAGCATGAGTGCCGGTTTACTAAAGTAAGAAATGTATGAGGAAGAAAACTTGACGGAAAACAACAAATAGAGTACTATAATAAAGGAAAAACCCATAAATGATGTATACTATATAAGATGGAGGGCGTACATATGGATAGAGAACAGGCTTTTGTTTTATGGTTTGATGAAGTACATCGGAGTGATGTGGCATTGGTAGGTGGAAAATCATCTTCTTTAGGTGAATTGACGTCTTCGACAAATGTACCCGTTCCGTATGGCTTTGCCACGACGGCATGGGGCTATCGCTATTTTATGAAAGAAACGGGATTGGATGAAAAAATTAAAGAATTGTTGAAGCAGTTGACTGACGTAGAAGATCCCGTTCAATTGCGGGATGTTACCTCGATGATTCGTCAAGCTGTATGTCAAGCAACTATGCCAGATGCGTTGGCACAGGCTATTCGTACAGGCTATGAAGCATTGGGCGAAAAGATGGGAGTTAAAAATCCTTTTGTAGCTGTTCGTTCGAGTGCAACCGCAGAAGATTTGCCTGATGCAAGTTTTGCTGGCCAACAAGATACCTATCTTAATGTACAAGGGGCAGATACGGTCATTCAAAAAGTAAAGGAATGCTATGCCTCTACTTTTACCGACAGAGCTACGTATTATCGGGAGAAAAAAGGGTTCGATCATATGGATGTTGCCTTAAGTGCAGCAATTCAGATGATGGTCTTTTCTAAGGCTGCTGGGGTTATGTTTACGGTAGATTTAGTTACGGGTGACGATTCGACGATTACGATTGAAGGTGCTTGGGGATTGGGTGAGTATGTTGTGCAGGGAACGGTAACACCCGATAATTTCCGTGTTAATAAAGAAGACTTACGTATTATTTCTAAAATGGCAAATACAAAACCCATTAAATTAGTGCGCTTACCTGGAGGAGATTGCGAAGAGCAAGTGGTGCCGGAAGCGGAACAACAACAATTAGTGTTGACGGATGAACAGGTACAAGAATTAGCACAATATGCAAAAGATATAGAAGCACATTATGGTTGTTATATGGATATGGAATGGGGTATTGATGAACGGACGAATAAAATTTGGATTTTACAAGCTCGTCCTGAAACAGTATGGTCGAAAAAAAATCAAGCCAAAGAAACGGCTGCTGAACGAGTTGTTGTTGTTAAAGGGTTGCCCGCTAGTCCTGGACAGGCAACGGGTAAGGCACATGTTATTTTAGATCCTGCACAAATTGCAGAATTTAAAGAAGGCGAAATTTTAGTTACGACCATGACAGCCCCGGACTGGGTTCCCGCAATGAAAAAGGCAAAGGCTATTGTTACCGATGCAGGTGGTATGACGTGTCATGCTTCGATTGTCAGTCGTGAATTAGGTATTCCTTGTATTGTTGGTACGAAAAGTCGAAGTAATGAAGCGACTACGTCTATTGCAAATGGACAGCAAATTACCGTTGATGCAACGAACGGTATTGTCTATGACGGTATATTGAAAGACCTTGTTGAAGAGGAAAAAAAGGAACAACACACCGCGTTAGCGGTGGCAGAACAGGTACCGATTACAGGGACGAAAGTATACATGAATTTAGGTAACCCTGACTTAGCAGCTAAACATGGGGCTTTGCCTTGCGATGGTATCGGTTTGATGCGAGAAGAATTTATTTGGACTACGTTTATTCATGAACATCCGTTGTATTTAATTGAACAAGGACAGCCGGAACGTGTGGTCAATCAGTTAGCCGAAGGTATCCGTAAGGTTTGCCAAGCGATGGCACCACGTCCTGTTACGTTGCGGTTTAGTGATTTTAAATCGTCAGAATATCGCAATCTTACGGGGGGCGATAAGTATGAACCACAAGAAAATAGTGCCCTCTTGGGTTGGCGTGGGGCATCCCGGTATTATAATCCCAAATATAGAGAAGCATTTAAATTAGAAGTACAAGCCGTACGAAAAGTGCGTGAAGATTTTGGCTTTACCAATTTACATGTCATGATTCCATTTTGTCGTTGTGTCGATGAAATGGAAAAAATTGTTCGCTTGATGGAAACCGAAGGCTTATATCGCAGTCCTGATTTTAAAATATGGCTCATGGCAGAAATTCCCGCTAATATTATTTTAGCGGATCAATTTAATAAATTTGTTGACGGTTATTCGATTGGCTCTAACGATTTGACGATGCTTGTTTTAGGTTGCGATCGAGATAATGAAACGGTAGCATCTTTATTTGATGAACGTAATTTAGCAGTAAAACGTGCTATTCGTCATCTAATTGAGGTGGCCCATAGAGATGGTAAGACTGTTTCAATTTGTGGTCAAGCACCGAGTGTATATCCTGATTTTACAGAATTTTTAGTGAAAAGTGGGATTGATTCTGTATCGGTAAACCCCGATACGGTAGTAGAAACGAAAAAACGTATTGCCCAAATTGAACAACGGTTGCTGCTTGATTCGTTGACTAAACGTGGACGCTCGGACACAGAAGATTATACATGGTAATAGCGAAAAAGGCGGCACGTCAGGAATGACGGACTGCCTTTTCGTTTTGGTGTGATAGGAGGGGAAAGTGTTGTTGTCGGAACGACAAGAAAAAATACTGGAGATTATACAACATCATAGTCCGATTACGGGGCATTGTATTGCTGGCCGATTGCATGTGACACGAGCTGCTCTGCGATCCGATTTAGCTATTTTAACGATGTTAGGTTTAGTAGATGCACGGCCTAAATTAGGGTATTTTTTTACAGGTAATCAAGCACAAGATCCTGTGGTGAAAGCTCTTTCAGAAATTACCGTTTCCTCTTGTTTATCCCAGTCCGTTGTGGTAGGTGCAGATATGAGTATATATGATGCGATTATTACCTTATTTACGGAAGATGTAGGAACCATTTTTGTTGGTGATAATAACGTATTGTGCGGGGTTGTTTCACGTAAAGATTTATTAAAAACCGCCATGGGCGGCAATGACTTACATGCGATTCCCGTACGCCTTGTGATGACGCCTGTAAGTAAGATGTTATATAGTACACCCGAGGAAAAAGCGGTAGTGGCTGCACAACGGTTGTTAGAATATGAAATTGATTGTTTGCCCGTTGTTCATATTCATACGGCTGAGGATGATACGCAAAAAAAAGAATTGCAAATAGTAGGTAGAATTTCAAAGACAAATATTGCCCGCGTATTTGTTGAATGTGGAATGGGAAGGAGAACGTGATATGACAAAACCAGTTATTTATGCATGTTCTGATTCGCTGGGGGATACGGCTGAACGGGTAGCACGTGCCGCTGCTAGTCAATATGATAAAGAAGTATTTGATATTGTTCGTATGCCGTATATTCGTTCGGAACAGCAAATTCAAGATTTAGTTGATAAAGCACGTCATAGCAATGCTATGATTTGTTATACTATTATTTCGCCTACCTTACGGAGGAAGTTACGTGAATTAACGACGCTATATTGTGTGACAGCCGTTGATATTATTGGTCCTATGCTTTCTGGCATAGGCACATTGACTGAAACGGAACCAACCGTAAAACCGGGAATGATACATCAGTTGGATGAAGAGTATTTTAAACGGGTAGAAGCTATTGAATTTGCCGTGAAGTATGATGATGGGAAAAATCCGAATGGCTTTTTTAAATCGGATATTGTCATTGTAGGTGTATCGAGGACTTCTAAGACACCGCTTTCAATGTATTTGGCTCATAAGCGGATTAAAGCGGCTAATTTGCCACTTGTACCAGAAGTTTCACTGCCACCGGAGTTATTTAACATTCCGTCACGTAAAATAGTCGGGTTGGTGATAGATCCGTTTAAGTTGAATTTTATTCGTTCTGAACGGTTACGTAGTATGGGGTTGAATGCTGATGCTAGTTATGCCAATATGGAACGTATTAACGAAGAACTCACGTATGCACGGAGTGTGATGCGGCGGTTACATTGTCCAGTTATTGATGTATCAACGAAGGCTATTGAAGAAACGGCTAATTTAGTGATGGATATTGTAAAGCGTAATAAAGAATTATATGAAGAATGAGTAGGCGAGGGAGATAGATATGAATACATGGCTAGGCGTATTAAAACAAACCCCCTTGTTTGTAGGGATGACGGATGAGGAAATACACACCTTACAACAGTTGATGGGAGTTAGGATGCAGTCATATCAAAAAGGGGAGTTTGTCTTTTTTGCAGGTGATCATATGGAGTCGATTGGCATCGTTCTTTCGGGGGCGGCACATATTATTCAGGAAGATTATTGGGGAAATCGGAATATTTTAGCTCATCTTGCACCAACGCAGATGTTTGGTGAAGCCTTTGCCTGTCAACCAGATCGCGAAGCAACGGTGTCGGTTATTGCGATAGAACCAACTAAAATATTATTTTTCTGTATTTTGTCACTATATTCTGTTGATTCGTCAATGGGGGCGCTTCAAATGCGAGTATGGAAAAATTTAGTCACCCTATTAGCACAAAAGAATGAAATATTGACGAAAAAAATTCGCTACTTATCACAGCGATCGTTG